>JAEMQG010000042.1 GCA_022758935.1 Candidatus Nitrosopumilus sp.
GGCTTTACTACCAAAGTAATTCCCCTTGAAGGCTTGAAATTTAATATAAAGAATCCTAGTGGAAAAATAATATCCACAGGTAGTTTGTATCCTACAAATGGAAAATTTTCTACAAGTGTGTTTCTTACTACAGTGAATCCTGCTTATGGAAAATACCAGATAATTGGCGAGTATTTTGATAAATCCACACTTGCATCTTTTGAAGTGCTTAAAGACATCAAAGAAGAAAAAGCAATATCCCTGTGGACAGATAAAGATGCATATGGTTTAGGTGAAACTGTTACAATTACTGGCAGATTGAACAATTTGTGGGTTTGCTTTATGGATTTAGAAATTATTCAGACCAAAAATGGAGCACATGCTACAAGGACATCAGATTACACTGATTCTGGATTTACAATTTCAGATATAATAAAAATCTCTGGTGATGGCTCCTTTGCATATTCTTTCAAAATACCTAACAGTGATGTTCGATTAGGTGATTACAAAATCTCTGTTTCAAAAGATGTTGGTTCTGCATCAAAAATAATTCATGCCGTTACAAATGCTAGCCAATATGTCGCAAGTACTGATTCTCTCTCACTTTCAACAGATAAGTTGATTTATGATTTAGGTGACGTCATGACAATTAATGGTTTTATTGTAAATCCTGTTACTAGTTCAAGCCTTCTAACACCATCAGTAAATATTTCAATATCTCATGAAGATGGTAGCCCATTAAAGATTATCGGCGTGGATAAAATGGGTAAAGCTAAAACTAGAGAGAAAAATGGAATAATTGTTGCATACGAATTTACTGCAATACCTGAATCTTCTGGAAGATTTTCAGTTCAAACAAGTATCCCACAAAATGCCTTTACTGAAGGATCTTATGTACTAAAAGCAGAATATCGTGGACTTACAAAAACCACCACTATTGGAATTGTAGATCCTTTGAAATTAACTGATGGTGCATTACTTACTTTGAATAAACAAGTTTATGGTTTAGGTGAAACTATTTCTTTGACTGGATTACTTCCTCCAACCGGTGAACACTCAGTAAAAATTTCTCTTACAAAACCTGATGGTAGTACAACTGATTCTGGTGCTACTATTTATAATCAGCGATTTTCTTGGTCTTGGATTACTCCTATTACTGAAAAACCTCTGGCTATAAAACTAGATGACCGTTCAATATCTACAACCAATTACGGAATTTACAAAATTCATGTCTCTACTGCTTCTGCTGGCAAAGACGTTTTCTTCAAAGTTTCGTCTGACCCTGAAAATGACTCTTTATCTTTGGTTCCACTATACGTCTCTACTGAAAAATCACTATACAAAGCTGGAGAAAAATTAAAGGTGATTGGCACTATCATTAAAAGAAAACAAGGTTCTGAGGGGTTGGTAATTCCAGAAAGAGTTACAATAAAAATTATTGACGGTAAAACTCCCTTTAAACAAATCCATGAAGCATCTGTTTATCCTGATCAGGGTGGAAATTTCCAGAGCTTATTTGAATTACCACCAACTATTTTCATTGAAGGCCAATACAAAGTAAAAGCATTGTATTCAGGCAAACAAACTGAATCTACATTCACTGTTGCAAATGATTTCTCTTTTAGATCTGATGAAAAGTTATCTCTTTTACTTGCTACTGATAAATCTGAATATTATCCGGGTGATCTGGTAACTATATCTGGAAAACCAAACAAGCTAATTTATCTTGAAAAATTTGATGTTAGTGTAATTCAGAAAAAAGATGGTGAAATAACATGTGGTTCATTTTACTGCGGTACACATTTAGGCCCTGTTACTACTATTAGACCTAGTTCTTCTGGTTCATTTTCACACCAATTTCAAATACCTGTCTCTCCCTCAAGTTTGGGTGCATACGAAATTACTGTGGATGCTGGTTTTGAAACTAAATCTTTGATGTTCAATGTAGTAGAGAGACCTATTGTCTCAGAATCTGAAAAATCACCTTTAACTATTATTGAAAAAGTCAACAGAATCTTGGAAGATAAAATATCTATTATTACAAACGGAAAAACCATAGATGGTAATCAGGTATTGCCACGTGTGCTTTCTGGTTCATTACTTACTGCAAAAGTTGATCAATCAAGTGTAAATCTCAGAGTTAGTTCTGAATCTGGAATATGTGTTATTGGTCCTGAGGAAAATTGTCTTGTAAAAAATTCTACTAGAGAACCAGGACAAATCTATCAAGTTGTTTCAGTAGATGGAATTAATCTAAAAATTAGATACAGTGGTCCTGACGTATACCTTGAGAAATTTGACATCCTTCCAGAATCATCTTCAGAATTTCTGCCTAATGTAAATTGGAATGTAGATGTAATCAAAGATGATCAAGCATCTAGATTCTACTATAAAATTAACTACAAAATACTAGAGTAAGTTCAAAATACCATTCATTTCATAACTAAACAGATGAATCTTCAGGTTTTGATGTTTTACCAGGATGATCCAAAAAAATGCACCGCGGCAAAAATGGTTAAATTTGGAATTGCAAAAAATATCAAAAAAATAGGAAATAAAGGACTTGTCTTAGATCCTTTTTCTGAAAAAACTCTTTTACCTAAAGACAAATCTTTGATAAATTCTATAGTTGGAATTGATTGCTCTTGGAATCTTGTAGACCAGGCATTTTCCAAAAAATTCAGTGGCATCAAAAGAAAATTACCTCCTCTATTAGCTGGCAATCCCGTTAATTATGCAAAACTCAATAAACTTACTACTGCAGAAGCACTATCAGCATCATTATTTATTTTAGGTTTTAGAGATGAGGCACTTGCAATACTTGATAAATTCAAGTGGGGGCATACTTTTTACGAATTAAATCAAAACCTTTTGGATGAATATTCTAAATTAGAATCTGAAGATCAAATTGATGTTATTCTAAAAGAATATGGCTTGTCCTATTAGTTAACGATGTCTTCTTTTCTTAATGTATATTGCAGTTATTACTATAATTGATATGGGTACGATTAACCATATCCATTCAAAAGAATCATTTTTATTAAATTCTATATTGTTTTGATCTATTTCAGGTAGCACTACTTTGTTTTTCACTACTAAGAAACTCGTAGAATAGTAATCTGGTTTTAACACTGAATTGGAAATGGCAAATATTTTTAAATCTTTTGCACCCGTATCTAATCCCTCTGTTTTTTCTCCCGGAATCTTAATCATGGTGAAATTTTTATCTACATTGATTAATTCTGATAATGTTGAATTTCTATTACCGTCTGTCAGAAAATAAAGGATTGAATCTGTCTGTGATGTTTCTACGTTTATCTCTAAATCTGTTCCTTTTTGAATGATGTTTGGTAAATTCACATTTATTATTTTTGGAAATTCTGTTTTTTCAAATTCTGACCAGTGTCCTAACTTGAAAGGATATGTTTCATCATCAAAAGCGTTGACAATTATACTTCTTGATTCAGGTGAATATGTATTAAGATAAAATGGACCATTGCTAATCACTGCATGATTATGTACTTTAATCCAATCTGATGACGCAGTATACCTACTATCAAAATAATTAAAATTTGTTTCAAATGATTCTAGTGATTTTGGAATGTATTTTTTTCCATTAAACTCATTCAGATAACTTTGAATCATTTTAGCATCATTTGGAATTATTAAAGAAATCCAACTGATATTTTTATTAGTTGCACCGGATCTGGAAAATGATGCTTTTCCATCTATTACAGATTGTTCCATCGCAGCTGAAATTTCCCATGGTGTTGAACTCCATATTGCTGTCCAATCCGCAATTTCAGCTTCATCAAAGTGCCAATAATTCACATAAACATCAATTGTATCCTCATCAACAGGTTTGATTCCAATTATAGTTTGAACCGTCTGTGAAGCTATGGGTGTAAATTCTACATCAAATGTCTTATCATTTTCATCTGTTTGTGTTCCCCATTCCATTGTAAAATACAATGAATATAAAATATCCTTCATATCCATTTTTTGACCATTATGCCAATTGCTAAATTTAAAATTAAATCTGACTTTACTTGTTGCTTGAGTTCCAGGTGGCACTTTTTTCCACTGTTGTTTCACTGGATCCCATATTATTGCATCATCTGGTAAATTTAATTTTCCATTGGGTCCTGCGGTCTCTACATCCCAATCTGCTCTGACTGGAAATGTTTTTCCTGTGAATGGATGTTTGAAAGTAATAGGATCTGAAATTATCCCCCAGATTTGTCTGCTGTATGTATCACTTAACCCCATTACTGGATTCCATGCTCCCTGATAGATCTCCTTAACCCCGATGACTAGTTCTTTATCATCACTTCTAGAATTAATTGGTGTGAATCTACTTGGAACCCCAGCTCCAAAATCATTAACTATTCCCTCCATTTTCTCATTTGCTACATACTGATCAATTTTACTTGCTAGAAAAATTCTAACTGATTGATCAATTCCCTCTGCAACTGCATCTTGAATCAAAGATGCTCTTTGATCTTCTGACTGAAAATCACCACTATAAATTTTTTGAGTTACGGTATCTAGGTATTCATTTTTGTAATTCCAATATGAAGGATTATTGAATCCAGGCATATTTGAAAACCATGGAGAATACATTTGAGATAATCCAACTGAATCATATTTTACAAATGCAGATCTACCCCAGCCCTCTGTGTATAGATTCCATTTCATTTCTGCAGGGTCTGAGCCGTACACAATGACAAAAGCCTTGTTCAAATCTCCAAAATCTTTTTTTACTGTGAACCCTATTTTTTCTAATTCAGAAGCTAAAATCTCACCAATGGATTTTCTTACAGGATCATCAGTTCTGATAAAAATTGTGATTTCAATTGGCTTGTAATTAATTTCCCATTGACCATTTGATTTTATTGCTCCTTTTTCTTTTAGTGCGTTTGAAATGATTTCTTCTGCCAATATTGGGTCGTATCTGAAATTGAATGTCTCTAATTGTTCTAATACGGTGATGTATTCTGGGTCTGAAGGACTATAGTAAGAGATCATGGGTGCACCGTAACCACCCATCAATTCATCAACAATCATTTTTCTATCTATTAGATAGTTTAACGCAAATCTTACATCTTTAATTGAAAATGGGTTGAATTCCTTTGATTCTGCTGGATTCACTAGTATGCTGTAAGATCCTCCAGTTGAATCAAACACCTCTAATCCTTCTCGTGATTTATGATTTTCTAACCTGTCTGAGGAAATTCTATTGTAATAAATATCTAAATTACCATTTCTTACTTCTTCAAGTGCAGTATTTTCATCTAGATACTGAATAAACTTTACAGAATCAAAAAACGTACTCTTTTCTGCAAATGAATCATTATGGATTAAAAATACGACTACAAGAGCTAGTATGAATACTAGCAATAATCTCATAATCGTTATTTAGTTTGGTTGTAATAAAACTTATTTCATAATAACCTCTTGATAATATCTCCTAAAACCTATATCATCTTAATTACTAAAGAAAAATAATATGACATTTAATCAAAATATGCTATCTGGACTAAATGGGGTTATTTCTGGTGGTATTTCTGTTGAGGATTTTACTGCAATTACAAAAATAAATACTGTTGAATCACAAAAAATTCTAGATGGCTATATTAAAACTGAAATTGGAACAAAACAAGAAAACAAGTATTATTTTGAAGATGGTGATAAACTGAAAGCTGCGATTCAACTAATAAAAAATGGTGGCCCGCTGGATGAAATTTCAATTATGCTCAACTGGAAAGATTTTGAGGGGCTAGCTGCTGAAATTTTATACTCTAAAAACTTTGCAATTATAAAAAATCTAATTCTCACCAAACCTCGAATGGAAATTGATGTTATTGGTATACGATTAGGCATTGCTATGTTAATTGATTGTAAACATTGGAAACGTTACAGTTCTTCCACGTTATCTACTGCAGTGAAAAAACAGATTGCAAGGACAAAACATTACATTCTAAAAACTCCAGGTGCAATAGCGATACCTGTAATTGTGACTTTATATCATGATAAGATTGATTTTATAGATAGAGTTCCGATAGTTCCAATTTTCCAATTTTCATCATTTATAGATGAATTTTATGGTAACCTTGATCAAATGAACACTATTGGAACAAAATAGACACATTAGTAAAAATCAAACATATGAACATAGACGAAATGGCTTTATCATGATAATAGAATTTAGTGCCAATTTGTTTAGGAAGACAGAAAGTGTTTAGTTTTATCGCATATAAAAAAAGGAAATTATTTTAGTCGTTTATAAATTTCTTTGAATTCCTCTGCAAGTGTGTATGAGAGATTCAAAAGATGCACCAATTGGTTCATCTTAGTTTTATCTCGTGAGAGCTGTCGTAGAATGACTAATGCTCTTTGGGGAGAATCTATTAACAAATCCATTTCTCCAGACCAAGTCTTGAATGCCTCATTTACATCCAAACAGAAATTCAATATGAATTGCTCAGAATTGACTAATTGCACATTAGATTTCGGTGTTCTTAAAAGCACCTCAGATAATTCACGAAACTCTTGTCTTCTATCTATCAGTAACATCTCCAGTGCTCGTATTATGTTTTCATCATCCTGTCCTATCTTTTTTATTAGATACACACTAACACTCATAAAATAATATATTCATCTAGAAAGATAAGTCCATCTCTCATAATATTGAATATTCGTCATATTTTTTTAAAAAAAGTAAACAAACGTTAAAAACATTAAAAAATATTCAAGTGATTATAATTACTAATGTTGGACTTTTATTTTGTACAAAAATTTGAATTATTTTTAACGAATTTAAAGAAATCATATAATTAAGATTATTTCTTAGTATGTACTCAAGGGAACAATGAGAAGAAGTGTTCATGAAGACATTAAGGGTCTGGAAAAGGAGATCTTACAGACAGAAGATAAAATCATAGAATATTTGAGAGTAGGGTATGAAGGGGGAATTAAAACGTCGCTTCATAGTTTAGATTCGAATTTAAAATATCTAAGCATACTTGCAAATGGAGCTCCAATTGACAGAAATGAAGATAGAAAGATTATGGATTTTTTGAGAATACATTATGACTATATGCAAAAGTTATCCGTTCCTGCATAATTATCTCAAAACAATGCCTGACTCATGTAGTATCGAGGTTGCTTTGAATTGATCTCAATAACTAAATAACATTACAATGTATGATTTGTAGTGTCTTTATACGATCCTGAAGAACCAAAAAGATCAGTAGATCTCTTGACTGAAGTGATACTAAATTCTAATAGAATTATTTACTGCCATTACTTTATTGAATGTGGTAAAAAGGCAAGCAAACAAATCAATTTAGATGATAAAATGATTAATGTTTGCGATAATCACTATGATGAAATTCAGTCAAAGAAGAAATAAAAACAAAAATTATTTTACAAGAAAATATTGAGTTTTGAACGTAAATTACCTCTATTGAATTGTTTTTCAAAACTCAATAATAAATAGTTGATATTTGTTTACCTATAGGAACAAAGTAATTATGAATAATGTGACACTTCCAATCATGAATCCCTTTGTAATTTTTAGGGAATTATCCAGTGCTTTAGAATAATCCTCGTATATTCCCTCACCCATAATTTTTACATCTGCCTCATTTTCCAAAATTTCAAATTTTGCTGATGTTGTTTTTGATTCTGCATTATTTGCAATTTCCAAAAACCACTTGGATATTTTTTCTGCGCCTGTGATTAATCCTAATTGATAGTACCCATTTCTGTTTCTGGCTTTAACTGGAGCATAGTGTGTATCAGAAGTACAAATTTCTAATAACTGATATCCACTTTTTGTAAAATTCTCCACAATTTTCTCTCTTACTCCATTTTCCATATTATTTGCATCTGCCCAACCAAGAAAGAATTTTTTATCATTAATTTTTAGGCACACTATTCCCAAACCACCCATTCCTAAATCCTCAGTCCATACATCCATACTATCTGAATTTGCATAGCCAAATTCTATGGGGTAACTATCCTTTGTCATTAAAGAATCTAGACAAGATTTTGCTGCTTTTAGCATATCTTCTCCATCTTCTTTTGAA
>JAEMQG010000140.1 GCA_022758935.1 Candidatus Nitrosopumilus sp.
AATTTTGACTGGTACATTAGCTAGTCCACATATTTGGGATAGCGGTGACGGTATCGGCGCATGGACTGGTACTGCAGAAGGAATGGAACAGCAAGCAATTAACATCATTGCTGCAGCTATATCTGTAGGGTATGCATTTGGTGTTACAATTGTAATCCTCAAAATAATGGATGCCGTATGGCCTGGCGGAATCAGAGTAACTCCTAAAGAAGAGGAGATTGGTCTTGATTTGGCACAGCATGGAGAAAGAGCATACGTAAACGAATAAGGAAAATCCTTTTCTTTTCTTTTTATTATTCAAATCAAATAAATTTTACATCGGTTGTAATTTGATTGAACATGATAATTTCTACAACCAAACTTAATTCAATTCTAAATAGTCCAAATATAATACTGATTGACACACGTTCTTTCAAGGAATACTCAAAAGATCATATCCCAGGAGCTGTACACTTGGACTTGTTTGCATTTCATTGGATTGATACAACAAAGCAAGGCATTGAAAATTTCAATAGGCAAACTGAAACTCTCTTTTCATTTGTTGGAATTACTGGGGATAAAAAAATTATATTTTACGATGAGGTATCTGGCATGCTAGCTGCAAGAGGTGTTTGGATGCTGATGTATTTTTCACACCCTGACGTATCTATGCTAGATGGAGGAATAAAAAAATGGAAACAAGAAAATCTCCCACTAGAAACAAAATCAAATGGTTTCAAACCGGCTACATTTTCTGGAAAAATTAATTCAGAAATAATATCTGGATTTGATTATATTCATAATAATTTAGATCATCTGAAAATACTTGATGCCAGATCAGACGAAGAATTCAATGGAAAAATAATTCGAGCTGCTCATGCGGGACATATTCCAAATGCTATGAACATTGATTGGAATCGTAACCTCAATGAAGATGGGACTTTTAAAGACGATGAGGAATTATCAAAACTATATGATGTCCCAAAAAACTCTCAAATTGTAACCTATTGTCAGGGAGCATATCGTGCTGCAAACACCTTTCTTATATTAAAGAAACTTGGATTTGAAAATGTACGTGTATATCTTGGATCATGGGGCGAATGGGGAAATCGATTAGATCTTCCTGTAGAAAAATAAATTTCTGGTAATTGAATTTTGCAGGACTGTTTTTCCATTACTCCATATAATTTTAGAATGCTTTTTTGAAGAAACTCGATACATCTGAAAAAAATTCAGATGAAAAGAGTAGATATTAGAAAGGCGTAGAGAGTGACAAAGATAGATACTGCCGAATACAAAAATGCCAAAACTAAAACAAGAAAACCTCAGAGAATTAATTTTTCTAATCAGTTTTATTTTTTCTTCCAAATGAATTGATTGTAAATCAATTCTGGTCTGATTTGTCTAAATGGTTGAGAACCACCCACATACCATTTTGTAAAGAATTCGTACAGGTGCAGTCTGAGGGACTGGATATACACAATCAATCCCTCAATCATCATAATTCCTAGGTTTCCACCAATAATCATCGCCATTGCTCCAGGTGATGCTGAACCACCTAACGACGCATATGCATTATTCACTGTCATTAACAACGCTGCATGCACAAGTAACATGATTCCAAGTCGAGCATAACTGATTGTATGAGCTAAGCTCTCTACAGTTTTTCCTAATAATACTTCCATTAGAACGCTAGCTGGATCTCCTCCTTCTTCTGGATGTTTCTTTGAATGCAAAATTCCACCAACCATCATCAGAACCATTGATGCAATAACAATAATGGCCGCAATTCTTGTAATAATCCAAACCTGTGCCCAATCACCTAGAAATATTGTTACCCAAGGAACAGCTTCTGTATGCACTCTAGAATACATGTTCATTACATCATACTGTGAACCAATTGCACACATCATGATTACAACAATTCCTCCATAAAGTGTGATGTTTGGAATTGCCTCTGTGAACATTACAAGTTTATGTCCGTGTTGAGCTAATCCTTTGACACGTAGAACCATTGCCCAAACTAGATGAACAATTCCAATGAACAGTGAAACTTTGAGAATATTGATTACCTGATCAAATGTAAGTTCTGCAACACTTAGTATTCCAACAATCCAACTAACTGGATATAACACTCCACCTTTTTCTAAAAGCCCTTCAAATGGACCCATATGTTCAATATGATATCCAAACATCTCTCCCGTGCCAACACCTGCAATAGCAGCAGATGCGCCAGAAATTGCAATTAACATTCCCCATCTTGAAAGGTCTCCCTGTCCTTTGAATTTGAATAATAAACCTAATGCCATTAGCAGTAATCCGTGACCCATATCTGCAAACATCAATCCATAAAAAATTGGCCACATTAGGGCAATCATAGGAGTAGGATCAGGCTCTCCTTTTTTTGGAATACCTTGACTTTTTGTAATTACTTCAAAAGTTCTTACAAATTTTTTATTTTCAAATAATGTGGGTGATTCATCTCTGAGTTTGGGATCTGTAACATCTTCAATCACTGACATCCATTGATTTGTCGACTCTTTGAATTTCTGTTCCATTCTTTTTGGAATATAACCTTGTATTACTGCAAAATGTTTAGTACCACCAGGTTTTCTCATCATTTCAAGTACATCTTTTGCGACTAGAGCTTTTTCATGAATAACTAGAATTTCCTGACGTATTTTCTTTTTGTGCACTGCAATCTCCTTAGCTATTGAGCCTTGTTTTATAGACAGATCTTTTATTTTGGATTCTGCCAACGCATAAGCCTCACTAGGAACTTGTGGAAAACCCTCTGGAATTTTAAATGAATTTGAATTAAAACTTCTTAGAACTTTTAGAACTTTTTCAGAATCCTCGACATCAGAAATTACTAAAAGAGCAGATTTATCTTTACTCTCTAAATCATATTTGTATATCGTAATCCCCTCAAGAACACGACTAATTTCTTCATAGTCTGCAGAATTGATAACAAAAAGATTGGTGAAAAAATATTTCATTAATCCAAATCCAGTAAGATCTATCTTCATCTTTCTAATTACTTCCAAAGTATCTTTGAGTGATTTGTATTCCTCAATTGAAAGTCTAGTATTTGCTGCGTCTTCTAATAGTTGGGCAGGTTTATCAATAACTAATGGAGTAATTTTTCTAAGATCATTTATCATATCTTCTATTTCATCTATTTCATAATTTTTTTTCTTGATTACAGTGCCTTTGAAGAGTATCTCCATAATCCCAACATTTAGTGGAATTCCCAGACCTTTGATTACATCGTCTATTGACTGAAATGTTTTTTGAGCCTCTAATAGGAGATCATCAATTTCAGGTGTTACCAAATCACTTGCAGAATCTATCTTATGAAACCATTCAAATTCAGTTAATCTTGAAATTGCTTGAGGGGATTCACTTCTTGGTAAAATTATAGTCCCTAGTTTAAGATCCGCTGTTGCCAAGACAATCCTTGGATAATTTCATTTAGTTTAATATCTTTCTGAATTTACTCTCCCAAACATTAAAATCCATTATGGATAAATGGCACCCATTGGCATCTAATCCTGCATTAGAACACACAATTGATAAAATTCTAAATAAAAATGAAAAAGATGTTCTGTCTAATATTCAGCTAGCTCTCTCAGAATCACAAAAAACCATTGATAATGCAATGCCTAAACTAGAACAAGAGTATGATAAAATCATCTCTGATGGTAAAAAAGAGGCAGACAAGATCGAAAAACAGATCATCGGTAGTTCTGATCTAGAGGTAAGGAACAAACAGCTTTTGGCATTAGAAATAGCAATCGACAAAGTTTTCACAAAATCACTCGATCAAATTGCAAATGCAGATCGTAGTGCCGATTATTCCAATTTAATTAAAACTCTATTGGACGAATCCACTAAAATTTTGGGTACAACTAAAGTAATAGTTAGTACCAATTCCAAAGATAAAGACCTGGTACAATCTTTACTATCTAAATATACTGACGCCGAATTATCTTCTCAAACAATTAATTGTCTAGGTGGTGTTACAGTAAAATCAAAAGACGGTACAATGAAATTTGATAATACCATTGATGCTAGATTTCAACGTCTGAAGCCTTTATTAAGGAAACAAATTTCATCAAAATTCGGAGTAGGTAATTGATATGGCAGCTAAAGGCAGAATTGTTTGGGTAAGCGGTCCTGCAGTAAGGGCTGATGGAATGTCTGATGCAAAAATGTATGAGACAGTTGTTGTTGGTAACTCAAAATTAGTAGGCGAAGTAATTCGTTTAACTGGAGATGTAGCATTTATTCAAGTTTACGAATCTACAAGTGGATTAAAACCAGGCGAACCAGTCATTGGTACGGGAAATCCACTAAGTGTTTTATTAGGTCCAGGAATTATTGGACAAATTTATGATGGAATTCAAAGACCTCTAAAAGAATTATCAAAAGCTTCTGGCTCATTTATTGGCAGAGGAATTACAACAACTCCTGTAGATATGACAAAGAAATATCATTTTGTACCAACTGTAAGTAATGGTGATAAAGTTGAACCAGGAAACGTCATTGGCACTGTCAAAGAGACAGACCTTATTGAAAACTCTATTATGGTTCCACCGGATCATCCTGGTGGAAAGATCTCAAATATGGTAAGTGAAGGAGATTACAATCTAGAAACCATACTAGCTACTACTGAAAAAGACGGACAAACAATCTCTCTTAAAATGTATCATAGATGGCCTGTTAGAACACCACGACCATACAAAAATAGATACGATCCAACAGTTCCACTTATAACAGGACAGCGTGTTATTGACACGTTTTTCCCAATAGCCAAAGGTGGTACTGGTTCTATTCCAGGTGCATTTGGAACAGGAAAGACAGTTACATTACATCAAATTGCAAAATGGGCTGATTCACAAGTTGTAGTTTACATCGGATGTGGTGAAAGAGGAAACGAAATGACTGAAGTACTTGTTGAATTTCCACATCTCAAAGATCCACGCAGTGGCAAACCACTTATGGATAGAACAGTTTTGGTTGCAA
>JAEMQG010000112.1 GCA_022758935.1 Candidatus Nitrosopumilus sp.
AAAATAAATAATTAATTCAGATAGCGCATTTGGATGAGTGTTAAATATTAAATCCTCAGCTAGTTTTTTCTCTGTTGCATCAATTTCCCCATAAGGAATTATTTCTTTTGAATTTACAATGGCTGTATCCAGTCCAGATTTTACTGCATGATACAAAAAGACAGAATTAATAACTTTTCGGGCATACGGAACTAGTCCAAAACTAATATTACTTAATCCCAAAGTTGTAAACGAATTTGGAAATTTTTCTTTTACAAGTTTGATACCCTCTAGAGTATTTTTCCCCGCATCCAAGAATTCATCTTCTCCAGTAGCAAGTGTAAATGTGAGAACATCGAAAATAAATTGTTCAATTTTCAATCCATATTTTTTTCCTGTTTCATAAAGCAATTCTGCAGTCTCAACTTTCTCTTGTGGAGTTTTTGCCATACCTTTTGGTCCAATACATAATGCAATTGCAGGCAAGCCATACTTTGCCATTATTGGTGCAAGTTTTTCAAATCTACTTCCATCCCCTTCCAGATTAATCGAATTAATTATAGGTCTTCCAGGAATTTGTTCTACAGCCGCCTCTATTACATCAGGGTCGGTAGAATCAATTACAAGTGGAGCATCAATTTCCAAGCTTAATTTTTTAACAAGATTTAACATGAATTGACGTTCATCAGCCCGTTCAGTAGTTGCAACGCAAACATCAAGACAGTGTGCACCATCTTCCACTTGGATTCTTGCTAAATCAACTAACCCATCATAATCGTCATTGAGTACGAGTTGTTTTGCTTTTCTGGAACCTTGTGTGTTAATTCTCTCTCCAATAATTAGAGGTGGAGGTAATTGCTTCAAATCAACTGCTTTTAGCGCAGAGCTAACTCTAGGAATAGTCAATATGATAAATTCTCCTCAGTTTTTCTAAATACTTAACCCTTGATAGAATAGGCTTTTTCGTCAATTACTTTTCTTAGTACGGCAATATGCTCAGGATTTGTTCCACAGCAACCACCGATTATCCGAACTTTTTTGTATTGTTTAAGAAAATCACCTAAAACTTCACCCATTTTTTCAGGAGTCATCTTGTATACTGCTTGCCCACCTTGATTTTCAGGCATACCGGCATTAGGAACCACCAATAGGTTATGCTCATTTTGTTCATCAAGCCATCTAATACTTGGAGTCATCTCAATTGGACCTGTAGAACAATTCAAACCAAAAACATCAATGCCCATATCAGATACAGTTGTGTATGCAGCTTGAATGTTTGTTCCAAGTAACATTTTTCCATATTGATCCAAAGTAGCATTTGCAATAATTGGAATTTTTTTTCCTGTTTTTTTCATCGCATCGTGACATGCCTCAATAACCAGTTTTACTTCCAAGATATCCTGACTTGTTTCAATTAAAAGAACATCCACCCCACCAAGAATTAGACCTTCAGCTTGTAATTCAAATGCCTCTTTAATTTCTTCGAGAGGTTTTTGTCCCAAGTCAGGATCATTTGAGCTTGGAAGATAACCAGATGGCCCCATTGAACCAATCACGTATCTAGGTTTATCAGCATATTGTGAGCAAACTTCAACTGCTAGTTGAGCTATTTTTTTGTTGAATTCTACTGTCTGATTACCAAAACCGTATTCATCTAGTTTTATTTTGTTTGAACCAAAGGAATTAGTTTCAATACAATCAGAACCTGCATCCAAATAGTTTTCATGGATTTGTTTGATCCATTCTGGATGAGTTAAGACAAGACCATCGTTAAAGCCATCTTGATTGTTTGGGAAATCTTGAGCTGTTGGATTATATTTTTGAATTTCAGTTCCCATTGCCCCATCAAAAAGCAAAATTCTTTTTTGTAACGCAATGAGAAATGACTCTTTTTGTACCAATTTGTTTTTAGATTGTTTCTAGATACTTTAACTCTTTTGAGAAAAATAATCAATACAATCAGGTAATTAGCACTAATGATGAAATTAGGCAGAAAGAGAAATTTTGTATAATTATGCAAAAAATACAATTAAATAATCTTGTTCGTAGTGCTACTTTTTTTCAACATGCTGGAATTTCAATTGTCTTTGTGTTCTTGCCCATCATGGCAATGGGAGTAACAGATTCTGTTTTCGAAATTGGTCTAATAATTGCATCATTTAGTTTTACCGAGATTTTATCCCAAATTTACTTTGGACGACATTCAGATAAAAAAGGAACGAGACTGAAATTCATTAGAATAGGCTTCATTGGATGTGCCATAGCCTTTGGATTACATTATTTTGCAGATAGTATTGGACTGTTGCTTTTAGCCAGAATTGGTGCAGGAGTTGCAAGTGGGATAATGGTTCCGTCTATGATTGCCTATACTTATGAAGCAAATCATGAAAAAAAACGAGCAGTCACTGTAATTTCATTTCATGCCTTAGGATGGCTAGTTGGAACAGCTGCCGCAGGAATTGTAAATGACATCAAACTAACTTTTCTAATTAGCGGAGTTTTCTTTTTGATTGGATTATTATTTACAATCAAGATGCCAAACACATTACAAGAAAAAGAGATTAAACCCGGAACTACAAAAAATGTAATTATAAAAAACAAATTCCTATTCATTTCACTCCTATTACGACATATTGGTGCATCATCAGTATGGACAATTTTTCCAATAATGTTAATAGAAAAATTAGGTGCTGAACTCTATCAAATTTCAATTGTGTACGTAGCAAACACGTTAGCTGCTTTTGTTTTAATGAATTTAATGGCAAGTAAAATTAAAATTTCAAATGTAACAAAATTTAAGATTGGAATTGGGGGCACCACATTTGTCTTTGTTGGACTAGCTTTGATAAAGGACTGGTGGATGGCAATGCCATTTATGGCACTTGTGGGTGCAACCTGGGCTTTTTTATATATTGGTGGAAGTTTTCATTTGATGGAAAATAATCCACGTTCAACGTCAACAGGAATTTTTAGTTCTACCATATCAATAGGAGCTGTTGTAGGACCAATAGTTGCAGGTGCAATTGCATTTGCATTTAATTATGTATCTGTTATGTATTTTGCAATTGGGATAATCATTGTAGCATTTCTAGTATCGCTGAAAATAAAATCACAAAAGACAGTTAGCGCAGTCCCCACCTAGACATTACTTTATTTTCAATTCTCTTAAAAATAATTCCATCAATTGCAATACCAACCATCATAATTACCAACATTATTGCAAATACTTGAGAGATGTCATTTAGTTGTCGTCCTACATTGAGCAAAAATCCCAGACCTAGGAATGAAAATAGTAATTCTGCGCCTATTACCCCCCTCCATGCAAAAGCCCAACCTTGTTTGAAACCAGAAATCAGATACGGAAATGCTGCAGGAATTAAGACATATGTGGCAAGTTGAGTTCCTTTTGCACCCATATTTTTTGCAGCCTCGATATAATGCGGATTGATGTTTTTGACTCCAGTGTAGGTAGCAATTGTCACTGCAAACATCGAACCAATTGCAGTAACAAAGATAATTCCGCCATCTGTCAATCCAAACCAAAGTATTGCAAGCGGCACCCAAGCAACCGAAGGAATTGACTGTAGTCCTAAAACCAATGACCCTATTGTTTGATTTACAATCTCCACTCGGGCCATAAAAATTCCAAGCAGCATTCCTCCAACTATCGCAATTGTCAATCCAATTATCAATCTCAAAAGACTAGTTGCTATTCCAAAGAACAGACTTCCATCAGATGCAGTATACACTAAATCTTCAGCCACCTCATAAGGAGAAGGAAAAAGATTATTTGGCCATATATTTGTCATCGATACAATCTGCCAGATAGCTACAAGTGTTACATAAAAAATAATTTGTTTTGCCAGGGTATTTTTTTTCATAAAATGTCACTTAGCTTTTCTTTACCTCAGGTCGCAATTCAGATAAAATTTCTTGTTGTAGTGGAAAAAGATTTTGATCTTCTACGAGTCGTGGTCGTTTATAGTCAACATTTATTATTTTTTTAATCATAGAAGGCCTATTGCTAAATACTGCAACTTTAGTTCCAAGTACTGTAGCTTCTGTAACATTATGAGTTACAAATAAAATTGTCTTTTTGGTTTTTTCCCAAATCAATTGCATTTCAACTAACAGCAGATCTCTTGTTTGTGCATCAAGTGATGCAAATGGCTCATCCATTAACAACACATCAGGATCCATTACAAGCGCTCTAGCTATCGCTACTCTTTGCTTCATTCCAGTTGAAAGTTGGTACGTGTATGAATCAGCAAATTTTGTTAACTGCATCATATCCAAATATCGTTTGGATATCTCCGTTCGTTCTTCTTTTGGAATTCCTGCCATCTTTAAACCAAATTCTACATTATCTTGCACTTTCAACCATGGAAATAGTGCACCTTCCTGAAAAACCATGATTCTTTCAGGACCTGTAGTTGTAACCGGTTTTCCATCAAAGAGAATTTCACCCTCATCTGGAGTTTCCAAACCTGCAACAATTCGTAAAAAAGTAGATTTACCACATCCAGATGGGCCCACCAAGCAGACAAACTCGCCATCTTCAATCTGCAGATTTACACCACCCAATGCCTTGAGACGGTGACTGTCATGTTTGAAATACTTTACAATATTTTTAGCCTCAAGTTTTGTCATGATTTACCAAAACCTCCTGTGATTGGGAATTTGAATTTATGTCAAAGAAAATTCCATCCAGACTATATCCATGCCTTCCTAAATAACCAAGGGAATCTGCTCGTTTAGCAAATGTGTGAATAGAGCTAACAATAGGATCAGACGTGATTTCTAAATTAGATAATGATTCATCAATCAAATCATCAGAGAGGGATTTACCAGTTTCTTTTTTAATAAATTCAATGAAAATGTTTCTAGTTTGTTCTGGATTGGAATTTATCCAGTCTACCGTTTGTTGATTTGCTTGAAGCCATTTGTGTATTAGATCAGGATTCTGATGTACATATTCTTCTCTAGCAATTAACAACACAGATGCAAACCTATGCTCAGGCCAAAGTTCTTCTTCATTAAATAATCTTTTACCATCCAATTGTTGCACCAATATTGTGGCAGTGGGTTCAGGAACCCATGCAGCATCAATATCACCTTTTGCAAATAATGTGTAAATATCAGAATTAGAGATATTCAAGACAATAACAGATCCCCCTTTTTCACCTGGTTTTAATCCATTCTCAGACAGATAGCTCCTCAATGAAATGTCTTGGGTGTTTCCGATTGATGGTGCTGCAATTCTTTTTCCTTCAAAATCTGCAATAGAATTAATTTTAGAATTGGGATGAACTATAAAACTAGCTCCACCACTTGCAGCCCCAGATAAAATTTTTATGTTGTGATCTTCAGATTTTAAAAATCCGTTAATTGCAGGTCCGGGACCAACATACGCAATATCAATTGAACCGGCAAAAAGAGATTCTATCACCTGAGGTCCAGCATCAAATAATATGGGTTCAATTATCGTATTGTTTCCGATTTGATTTTGAAATATCCCTTTTTCCATTCCAATGATTGGAACTGCATGATTTACATTTGGAAAGTATGCTACTCTAATCTTATTTTCATGTGCAGTTTCAGTAGAATTTACCATAGATGCAATAATGATTATCAATATCGCGCCTACAATTCCTGTAAAAATTACCGGACGCTTTTTCATAAAACAGCGTTATATTTTGGCTGTTAAATAATCATCGAATTTTAGCTCAAGCTAGTTTGCCAAAATTTGGAAGAAATTTTTGATTTTCTGAGTATCACAAAAGATAAATTCCAAAATACGACGGGAAAATGTGTTTTATGACTGAAAGAGGAATTCTTGCATTTTCTGGAGGGCTGGACACATCAGTAGTAGTAAAATATCTCCAGGAAGAATACGACATGGATGTCATAACCGTGACTGTAGAGGTCGGTCAAGGAGATGATCAGAAAAAAATTGAAGCTAAAGCAAAAAAACTGGGGGTAAAGAAACATTACAATATAGATGCACGAAAAGAGTTCGTTGAAAATTATATTTTTCCATCAATTAAAGCAAATGCACTTTATCAAAAAAAATATTGTCTAGCGACAGCATTAGCTAGACCACTAATTGCCGAAAAAGTTTTAGAGATTGCAAGAAAAGAAAAAGTAACAGCACTTGCTCACGGGTGTTCTGGTAAAGGAAATGATCAAGTACGATTTGACATCACATTACGTTCTGGTTCTGATTTACCAATCATAGCACCAATTAGAGACAAGAATTTAGACAGAGTAACAGAACTAGAATTTGCAAAAAAACATGGAATTGAGATTGATTCAATAGCAAAAAGATTCAGCATTGATCAGAACTTATGGGGACGTGCGATTGAAGGTGGAGTGTTGGAAGATCCATACAGTGAACCACCTGATGATGCTTTCATTTGGGTAAAAACAAAAAATTTATCCGATAAACCAACTTATTTAGAAATTAGATTTGAAAAAGGAATACCAGTTGCAGTTGATGGAAAAATTCTGGACTCCATAAAATTAATTGAGCATGTAAACAAAAAAGCAGGTGATGTAGGAATTGGAATTGTTGACCACATTGAAGACAGAGTTGTAGGAATAAAATCTCGTGAAGTTTATGAAACTCCTGGAGCCATATGTCTTATCGAAGCTCATGCCGATTTAGAAAAAATGGTTCATACAAAACATGAAAATAAATTTAAATCAATCATCGACGATGAATGGGCATACCTAGCATATTCAGGATTATGGCAAGATCCATTGAAGCGAGACTTGGATGCATTTATCGAAGTATCTCAAAAACCAGTGTCCGGGACAGTAAAACTGAAGCTCTTCAAAGGAAGTCTCAGAGTAGTTGGAAGAAAGTCAGAATATTCACTATATAGTCACAAGATTGCCACTTATGGTACAGAATCAACTTTTGATCAAAGATTGGCAAAAGGATTTGTGGAATTGTGGGGAATTCAATCAACAGAAGCTAATAAATTACAAAAGAAAAGGTCATCAAAAACATGAACTGCCAAGAATGTGATGCAACTCTAAACATCCCAGACGATGCCTCTGTTGGAGAGATTATCTCCTGTCCTGATTGTGGTGCCGACTTTGAGATCGCAAAAAAAAGTGGATCAAATGTTGAGCTAAAACAAGCAGAAAGTGTAGGCGAAGACTGGGGAGAGTAATGTCAAAAATTTGTGTTGTATTTGATCGTCTAAGAGTGGAAGAGAAAATGCTCGAAAAAGAAGCATCCAATCTAGGGCACGAGGCAATAATGTTAGATGCCAAGACCGTTCAAATTAATACAGATAGTAAAAAAAGAGACTTTGACTTTGGAGACGTGGTATTGGAAAGATGCGTCAGTTATTTTAGAGGACTCCATTTTACTGCAGGTCTTGAATTCATGGATGTGCCAGTACTCAACAAATTTCAAGTTGCAAATCAGTGTGGAAATAAAATGTTCATGACACTACTTTTAGAAAAATACAATGTCCCTACACCAAAAACATATTTTTCATTTTCAAGTGAGAGTGCATTAGAAAACATAGAGAAAGTTGGATATCCACTCGTAATCAAACCAGTCATAGGGAGTTGGGGGAGGGGCGTGATGCAACTTAAAGACAAAGATACAGCAGATGCAGTATTTGAAATAAGAGACATTACAGATAGCCCACATGACAGAATTTTTTATCTTCAAGAATTGATAACCAGGCCGCCAAGAGACATACGAGTCATCACAATTGGCGATGAACCCATAGCAGCCATGTATCGAAAATCATCAGGAGGCTTTAAAACAAACATAGCATTGGGTGCTGATCCAGAATTATGTGAGATCACAAAAGAAATTGAAGACATATCTACAAAAGCATCAAAAGCTATGGGTGGAGGAATTTTAGGGATTGATATAATGGAAGATCAGAATAGAGGATTGGTAGTACACGAGGTCAATAATACTGTGGAATTCAAGGGCCTGTCAAGAGTTGCACAAAGAAATATTCCAAAAGAAATGATACAATTTGCTTTAAACTATGTTAGGAAATAAATTATACTTCATCACGGGAGAATCATCATGAAAGTAGGCGTTGTAGGTGCTTCTGGCTATGTGGGCGGAGAGACACTTCGTCTCTTAGTTAATCATCCAGACGTAGAGATCAGCATGGTTACATCACGACAACATGTTGGAGAATATATTCACAGAATCCAACCAAGTTTGAAAGGGTTTACCGATCTAATTTTCTCCGAATTAGATTACGATAAAATGGCAGATCGATGCGATATTGTATTTACTGCAGTTCCACATGGAACGGCAACGGAGATTGTAAAAGCGTTGTATGATAGAGGCCTCAAAGTTATTGATTTAAGTGCAGATTACAGATTACACGATCCTGCAGATTATGATAAATGGTATGGATGGGAACATCCACATCCGGATTACTTACCAAAATCAGTGTTTGGGGTTCCAGAGTTACACAGAGAACAAATCAAAAAAGCACAACTAGTTTCTTGCCCAGGATGTATGGCAGTAACATCCATGTTAGCACTTGCACCACTTATTCGAAATGATCTAATTGATTTGGAACATATTATTGTAGATTCTAAAATTGGTTCATCGGGTGCAGGTTCCGGTTCAGGGACTGCACACGCAATGAGAGCAGGTGTCATCAGACCATACAAACCAGCAAAGCACAGACATACAGGAGAAATAGAACAAGAGCTAAGTGAAATCGCAGGAAAGAAAATTCATGTTTCAATGAGCCCACATGCAGTAGATGTAGTTCGTGGAATTTTATGTACAAATCATACATTCATGAAAAAAGATATGGATGAAAAAGAAATATGGAAAATATATCGTGAGACTTATGGTCAAGAAAAATTCATCAGATTAATTCGAGACAAAAAAGGATTGTATAAATTTCCAGATCCAAAATTTGTAGTCGGTTCAAATTTTTGCGATATAGGTTTTGATATAGATGAAGAAAATCACAGATTGATTGCCCTTTCAGCATCAGATAATCTTATGAAAGGTGCAGCCGGATCAGCCATACAAAACATGAATGTGATGTGTGGATTTGATGAAATGGTCGGCTTGAGGTATACACCACTTACGCCAGTATAGAAATGATCACAATTAAAATCGGCGGTAGTGTAGTAGATAATTTACATTCATCAACAATATCAGATATAAAAAAAGTTGCAGAGACAGAAGGAATAATCATTGTTCATGGGGGTGGGAAAGAAGTAACGAAAGTCTGTGAGCAACTAGGAAAAGAACCAAGATTTGTAACATCACCTAGTGGAATCAAGAGTAGGTACACCGACAAAGAAACTGTTGAAATTTTTACAATGGTAATGTCTGGGCGAATCAATAAAACAATTGTTCAAATGCTTCAAAAGAATGGCATTAATGCAATAGGTCTTTCAGGAGTGGATGCCAAAGTAATTCAGGCCGAAAGAAAGAAAACGCTGCTAATAATTAATGAAAAAGGTCGAAAACAGGCAATTGATGGAGGATATACTGGTAAAATCACACATGTTAATTCTGCATTCATTAAATCACTTTTAGATCAAGGCTTGACTCCTGTAATTTCACCAATTGCAATTAGTGAGGAATCAGATTTCCTTAATGTTGATGGAGACAGAGCAGCCGCATATGTAGCAGGAAGTGTAGGTTCTGACAAAGTATTGTTCATAACAAATGTGGATGGACTTTTAATAGATAGTAAACTTGTAACCAAGCTAACCCTGGCAGAAGCAAAAGAAATTAGGCCAAAAATAGGCCCAGGTATGGAAAAGAAGATTCTTGCATCCACCGAGGCTTTAGACATGGGAGTAAAAGAGGCAATCATTGCTAACGGTCAAAGAGAAAATCCTATATCATCCGCCATAGCACACGATAATTGTACGGTGATTCAACATGACTGAAGATGACTTTATGGGAGGTTTGTATCAGAGATTTCCAGTTACAATTGAACGCGGGGTGGGATCTCATGTATGGGATATCAATGGCAAAGAATACATAGATTGCATGGGAGGATACGGTGTAGCGATTGTTGGGCATCAAAATAAAAGAGTTGTAAAAGCAATCAAAGAACAAGTAGATAAAATTATTACAGTACACAGTTCACTTTACAATAAAACTCGAGAAGAATTTCTCAAAATATTGATAGGGCTTGCACCAAAAGGACTAACACAAGTTCACCTAAACAATAGTGGTGCAGAAGCAGTAGAAGCTGCAATAAAATTTGCAAGAAAATTCTCAGGTAAAAAGGGGATGGTTGCAATGAAAGGATCCTATCATGGAAAATCATTAGGAGCACTTTCGTTAACTTTTAATCCAAAATACAAAAAAGCATTTGAACCATTAGTTGAAAAAGTTTCTTTTGCGTCGTTTGGAGATATTGAATCTCTTCGTGCTACAATTGACGAAGATACCGCATTTGTCATTTTAGAACCAATTCAAGGAGAAAGTGGAATTATTGTTGCACCAGATGGATTTTTACAAGAGGTAAGAAAGCTGTGTAATGAAAAAGGAATACTTTTGATTTTTGACGAAATACAAGCAGGATTGGGCAGAACAGGACGATTATGGGCATGTGATCATTGGAATACTGCACCAGACATACTATGCATCGCAAAAGGGATTGCAGGTGGAGTTCCAATGGGGGCAACTTTGGTTAGAGCAGACATTCTTGCTGCAATGAGTAAGGGAGAACACGCCTCTACGTTTGGAGGAAATCCACTTTCTTGTGCAGCAGGTATTGCAACATTGCAGGCACTTACACAAGATGGTTTGATTGAAAATTCTGATAAAATGGGAAAATTATTCAAGGAAGGTTTAGAAAAATTGAAAGAAAAACACACTATGATTAGAGAAATCAGAGGAAAAGGACTAATGATAGGCGTAGAAATGAAATTCGAGGTGAAGGATATTCTAATGAACCTTATGAAAGAGGGAGTCTTAATGTTGTATTCAGGTAGAAACATCCTAAGAATTTTACCACCACTAGTAATATCCAAAGAAGACATAGCGAAAGTTTTACAAGCATTGGATATTGTACTTACTGAAGAGGAAAGAAAAAATAATGTATAAAGATAAAGTTGACGAGAAAATAATAAATTATCTTAAATTAGATTCCAGAGAATCATTTGTAGATATTGGAAAGAAACTAAAATTATCAGAATCAGCCGTTAGAAGAAGAGTAAAAAATCTTGTAGACGGTGGAACTATCAAAAGATTTACTGTTGAATTAGGTGAAGAAAACGCAACTAGTGCCATTGTTCTAATATCTGTAGAATCTTCAACAGAGACATCAAAAGTTTCAGAAAAACTTGCAAAATTAGAAGGAGTCAAAACAGTTTATGAGATTACAGGTCAGTATGACATCACTACAATAATTAGTGCAACGAATATCTCTGAAATAAATAACAGCATAGATGCATTAAGAAAAATTCCAGGTGTGATTGATACCAACACAGTGATTATTTTAAGAAAAGTAACATAAAACGACTTTCGGTTTATAATTTCCATACTTGCCTAAATTAGGATCATCACAAGTAATTTTCAGCGAAAATAGGACGAATATACTTATATTCTCAATTTATGTCAACGTTTTCTGTAATGAAAGATCCGAATTACTATGCAGACATATACAATGCATATGATAAAAATCCAAAGAAAATCAGAGTACTAGACAGCACTCTAAGAGAAGGAGAACAACATCCAGGAGTTTCATTTACAAACAAACAGAGAATACAGATTGCATGGATGC
>JAEMQG010000134.1 GCA_022758935.1 Candidatus Nitrosopumilus sp.
GAATGTGTTGTTTTTTGAGCAGAGTCAGAAGAGTTTGATTCTGATGCTGATATTGATATCACTCCAGTTTTGATTAGATGCTGAATTGCTTGTACAAATTCTTTATCAGTGATTGTTCCATCTGCCCACCAACCTGCGTTGTTCTTAACCCAATCTGGAACGGATTGTGATTTTTCTTCAGATACGGTTGTTGTGGGAATTACGATAACACCATCTTTTATTAGAAATTGTAATCCCTGAATAAATTCAGATTCAGATATTGTACCATCTGCCCACCAACCGGCGTTGTTCTTAACCCAAGCTGGAATTCCTTCTGCGTTAGCAAATGAAGTAATTGATCCAACAAGTAGGATTGTTGCAATTGTGGCAATCGTTGTATTCATTGTCAAAAAATCTCCAATAATCATATTTAAACTGGTGCCAATTAATTATCTAGTGCCAAATAACAACAGTCCAAGATCAACCTGAAACCCACAATCTAGTGGTAAAGTGAATTTAGCACGCTGTGATTTTTAAATGAATAAAATCAGATTTTAAAAGTGGAGGACGAACAAATCAATTTTGCTAATAAAAATTACAAAATATCAGAAAAGGATGTAAGAGAATATGTTTTGGCGCGATTTCAAGATGTAAAATGCTCAAAGAAGATTAAAAATCTGGTGACATTTCAGGCAGCTAACAAATACATGATAATGGCGCATGATCAAGTAGAATTAAAAAATCTAGGAAACATTGTTGCAAGTTATAAAAAAATACCATTTTCAGATGTTTTGCAAGAGTATCAAGACCGCTTGAAAATTGCCATGATAAAAGAGCCGACAATGAAAACACATACAAATGTAATTATGCATATTTTTGGATATTTTTCAAAACATCTTAGTCAAGGTGAAAAGCAGTTATTTTTTGAGTGGTTAGAGCAATTTAGGGAAAATAGAATAACCATAGGAAACATACTCTCAAAGATAAGCCCCATAATCTATCGCTTTAACAATACATATCTTGCCAGTCAGACATATTTTTTGTTGTATTCGAATGTTCGGCCTAGAATCTTATTTAATGTATTAAATAAAAAAAATACTTTGGGAGAAATTAATTTAGAATAACGGTATTGGCTTAATAAAAAATGACATTGTACAAAAATTCGTTATTCATATTTCGCCGAGATTTAAGATTGGAAGACAATACTGGATTGATTTATGCATTAAAAAACTCAGAAGAAGTAATCCCATGCTTTATAATTGACAGTCAAATAATGAATAATTGTAAAAATTCTTCGTTTAGAATCGAATTTCTTAATCAATCTCTAATAGATGTAGATAAGCAATTAAACAAAAAGAAAAGTAGTTTGCAAATTTTTAAAGGTAACACTAGAGCAATAATTCAAAAAATAATTTCAGACCATAAAATTAAAAGTGTATTTTTGAATGGAGATTATACAAAATTTGCTCAAAATAGAGAGATGGAAATTGAAAAATTATGCAATAAAAACAAAGTAGATTTTAACAAATATGCAGATTATCTATTACAGGTTCCGGATGAAATACATACAAGAGAGGGAAAACCATATACAATTTATTCACATTTTTTTAAAACTGCAAAAACCATTCCAGTAAGAAGAGTAATAAAAAATAATTTTGACAATTATTACAAGGATAAAATCAAAGACGGAATTTCAATAAATATGATAAAAAAAGAAATTGAAAAAAACAACATAGGGGGAAGAGCCAACGCTCTTAAAATTTTAAAAAATATTCATTTGTTCAAAGATTATCAAAAAAATAGAAACTATCCTTTTTTAGATAAGACAACCAAATTATCGCATCACATTAGATTTGGTACAGTCTCTATTCGCGAAGTATATCACGCAATAAAAGAAAATTTAGGTGAGGAACATATTTTGATAAATGAGATTTATTGGAGAGAATTCTTTACTTATGTTCTACATTACTTTCCAAATTCACAATTTACGACATTTAAGAAAAAATTTAAAAAAATACAATGGAGTGCAAATAAGCAAGATTATCATGCATGGTGTGAAGGAAAAACAGGATTTCCCATTATTGATGCAGGAATGAGGCAATTAAATAAAACAGGATTCATGCACAATAGAATTAGAATGATTGTCGCATCATTTCTTACAAAAGATTTGCACATAGATTGGAGAAAAGGGGAGAGATACTTTGCAGAAAAACTTGTAGACTATGATCCTGCAGTAAATGTAGGGAATTGGCAATGGGTGGCATCCACCGGATGTGATGCTGTACCATACTTTAGAATATTTAATCCATGGCTACAACAAGAAAAATTTGATCAGGATTGTAGATACATTAAAGAATGGATTCCAGAATTAGAATCAATTCAATCTAATGAAATACATAGTCTTTGGAAAAAACGACCAGAATATTTGGCATATCCAAGACCAATAGTTGATCATAAAATAGAATCAACAAAAACAAGGGAAATTTTCAGAGTGCAGAAATAATTAAAAAATAAAATTAAATGGGTTTTCCTTTGTATTGATAATCAATTACTTTATGAAATGTGTTGTGAGATGCAATTATTGCAATGATGGCAGTAATCATACCAACAAAATTTCTCAATGTAATTATATCATTAGGATGTGGAGCTAGTATTGAAGTATCAAAGACAACATAAAAATTATCAAATGACCAAAATGCAAGAGTTATCCATGATAGAATCCCACTAATAATAAACCCAAGTCGGGTTTTACTCTTCACAAAAATAATTGCTGATGCAATTCCTACATACCAAAAAAATCCACCCACAATCCAGCCAAAATGATAAACATCTGGTCTATCATCCAACCAATAATAGGTTGTTCCGATAATTGCCATAGCAATTAATGAGCCAAGTAATAGTTTTTGATTTATTTTAAAACCAGTTTTTTCTTCTCTAGGATTTATTTCAGGAGGGTTTTGTCTCATTTCCTTGGTTGCAATGTCTATTGCCTCACGAACAGATTTCAATCTAATTGGAATGATTGTAGTAATGGAATTGTCATTCACTACTGTATCGTGAACAAGACTATCAATTAACGGTCTTGCCAAAGATGCCTTTACCGGTGTAATAAGATCCACCCAATATGAGGAAAGTCTCGTAGTAAGAAAAGGAATTTGTATAACAAAGAGATTCTTGTTCAAATAAGCAGAATAAACACGCATTAGTTCTTCATATGTCATAATATCAGGTCCGCCAATTTCATAGATTTTGCCAGTTGTTTCAGGATGTTTCATGCACTCTACTAGATATTCTACTACATCATCAACAGCAATTGGTTGTGCAAGTGATTTTACCCAAGAGGGCGTTACCATTATTCGTAATCGCTCAACAAGATAACGAAGCATAGCGTATGAACCTCCCTGAGCTCCAATGATTAATGATGCACGTAATTGAGTTACAGGAATATTTCCAGATGCCAAGATCTCACCCACTTCTTTTCTGCTTTGCATGTGAGGAGATAATTCCAGGCTATCATTTACCAAACCACCAAGATAGATTATTCTTTTGACATTGGCTTTAGTTGCCGCTTTGAGAAAATTTTGAGCTTGGATTCTTTCTCTAGATGCAAACTCTTTCCAGTGTTCTTTACTTCCCTCCATAGAGTGAAGAAGATAGTATACAAAATCAATTCCAGTCATGGCTTGTTCTAATTGTTCGACATCAAAAACATCAGCCTGAACATATTTTACGTTTTTTGTATCTAAAAGTTTTTTTCTACTCATTCCTTTTACGGCAAATCCAGATGAAGACAAAGCAGAGATTAACCTAGAACCAATAAAACCGGTGGCACCAGTTACCAAAATAGAATAAGGTGGTAATTTAGAAAATGCATCATTGGGTATTTTTTGACTCATAAAAACATTTAATCCATTTGATTAACACTAAGATAGTTATGGTTTGAGTTAGAATATCTAACTATTGATTCCGTGTATTGTGTTAAAGACATAAGTTGAATTTGAAAATAAATTATTTAAACTAGTGTTAAGGTAACAAACTAGTGCCAAATTTTTCTAAAATAATCATTATAGGCATAAATAATGTCTAGAATATCTAATTTTTAGCACTAGTGATGAATATTAGCACTAATTAAATAGGTTATTCAAAATATAAAAAACATGGTGTACATTAGAGCAAAGAAAGTAAAATCTGACAATTACCTGTATTTAGTAAAAAGTATCTGGGATTCCAAAAAGAATACATCAAAACAAGAGATCATAAAATACCTAGGTAAAGCATCAGAAGTTGTTAAAGATGACCTACCAATAGATTATCGAAATGATCCAAAAATTCTATCCGCAATTGCATTACACAATCCAAGAGATTTAGTAAAAAGAGAAGAGTCAACAAAAAAATCAAAACAAATTTTATATAAAAAATTAACGGATGGGGACATTCATTCATCTGTAAAAATTTATGAAGAATATACCAAAATTTTTAATTCTGCTGATTTTTTTGATAAAATTTTAAGACCAGTCATGCATAAAATAGGTGATGATTGGGCAAATAATATAATCAATATTGCAACAGAACATGTTGCAAGCAATGTTGCTCAAGCACTTGTTAAAATTATTATGGATAAAGTTACAGGGAATGCCAACAAAAAGAAAATTCTTGTTTGTGTTCCAGTAGGAGAAGAACATCATTTAGGTTGTGATGTTTTGGAGACATATCTTTCACTAAAGGGGTTCAAAGTGTACAATATGGGCACATCAATACCCACAGAATCAATACTCAGTTTTATTGAAAGTAACAAACCAGACGTCATACTAGTTTCAATTACATTGGAGGACAACATATTAGCAGGACAAAGACTAGTAAAAAAAATAAAGGATCAATACAGCATTCCAATATTGGTTGGGGGGTTTGCATTACAATCAACTAAAGTACCAAAATTTGAGGCAACAGTAATTACAGAAACAACACTTGAAGAGATTCCTAAAATTCTTAGAACAGTGTAATTCTAAATTTTTTTTTCCAAGTACCTATATCAATATAGCATTTAGAAAGAACTAAGACTGATTGCAAATATGGCATAATAATTAAAATAATCACATCATATTTTTTTTGATATTTACAGCATGAAAAAAGAAATCGCATCAATTTACTCAAATTTTACCTCCTCATTACTTTGGGAAGGTTAGGGATTGGAAATTAGTTGAATCTATAGTTAAATCGCCCGGAATGGTATGGAAATCAAAAATGCCTCACGAAATACCTGGAATAAAAGGATTATTTTTTGTAGGTGATTCTACAATAAGTTAGGGTATTGGTACTGATTCTACGGGTTACAGATCTATTCTTTGTTATCCTAAAATTGTTTCCTATCTTAACAAGTAAAATATTATTCTAACAACAACCAATTGATAATTGGAAATTATGGATTTCAAGAAATTGATCTGTTAAAGTGTTTCAAATATTAGTTAGTGTTTTCTTTTTTTATTTATTATTACACACACAATTCCTGTTGGAGTTCCAATCAAAAAAATTAAGGCAATCGACATAGTAAGATAGTCTTCTAAAAAGATTTTTGTGTCAAACCAAGATTTCGGCAATAGAGTAAAAAATTCTACAAAGGTAAAATCTTCAACAGTACCAATGGCTAAACTATACTTTCCATTTGATTTATCATCATATATTGCGATATAATATGTTCCATCTTTTGGTATTGTTATTTTCACTTCTTGTCGTTCCCAATATGTTACTTGGCCAAATGGTTCATAGAATTCTTTTGAAGGAAATTTTCCATGATAGGGAAAGACCCAAATTCCTAATTCTGGTGACACCTCAAATGGAACTTTGTCAGATTTATCTATTCCATCTCCAATTAGCACAAGAGTTGGAGCATAATCAAATAATGATTTGATTTTTGGTATTACAATGCTAGAATAAAATAAATCTCCGTGCTTTGCCGTAAATTTATAATATTTTACTTTGTTCTGCTCAAGGTTTTCATAAATTGCCCATGATATTTTATGATCCGGAATGTTGAGAGCATTGTTTAATTCTGTGTGGGTCTCATCATGACTAATTAATTTGTGGGCGTTCGCATCAAGAGGAATAAGTATCATTAGCAATATAATTAAAATCAAACTAGCAATATGCATAAATTTCTTTTAGATTTGTTCTTTATAACAAAGACCGTAATATGGCTAAATTAGCACTAGTTTCAACCTTTTCATTGTCTTATATAGAATGAAACAAACTTTAATCATGAATCAAGAAAAGCAATACAAAGAACCAATGAGTGGTAAAAAATTATTTACATTAGTTGGTGCTGTTATGATTGGCGCAGTTGTTATAGGCATGGTTTTATTTACAAATTTTATTTAGTAAATAAATCATTCATTATTTTTTACGTTCTGATCTCAGAAATTTTTTCCCGGTAGTCAACATAGAATGTAATGATAACAAAATGTAACGTGATGTAAACCAATAATCTTCTAACAGTTAGCACTAGAACTTATTTTAAGTACTATTGATATATTAGAAATCACAAAAAATTACATGCTACAAATTAATTCAAGGATATGCAAAAAATGTTCGAACTCATATGAAGATTGGTCATGTGATTATTGCTATAAAGAATTTATAATAAATATGAGATAGTAAAATGTTGCAAAAAATAGATAGTCAAAAGATTGAGAATATGATTAATGATACAAGGATTCCAATAAGATTAGCTTGTATTACAAATGCAGGTTCTCCTATTGTAGTGTCTTTATGGTATACAGTAATTGACGATAAAATTTTTTGTGCAACTCAAAAAAAGGCAAAAATCATATCACATATCAAAAATAATCCCATGGTTGGATTTGAGATAGCGACAGACAGTCCACCATACAGAGGAGTTAGAGGTCATGGGAAAGTCAAAGTGATAGATGAGATGGGAAAAGAAATTCTCGAAATTCTAATAAACAAGTATTTAGGTAAAAAGATATCAACATTATCTGAATTTTTGAGGACTAATTCAGAAAATGAGGCTGCAATTGAGATAACGCCTGATAAAATAATCACGTATGATTATTCAAAGCGAATGAAGGATGCTTGATCTTGTGAAAGATGAAGGATGTCCTACTTGTAGTTCTAAAAATTTTGGAATACTTGAAATGATAAATGATCTTAAGGGGTCATCAAAATGGAAAATACAATGCTATAACTGTAACAAATTTTGGTATTCATTACACTAATAGATCTACGGATCTCTTTTTCTAGAAAAATATCCACCAGGACTATTAATAAATAGTCATCATACTTGAAATTTACTTTAATAAATTTAAAAAATTAAAAAAAGTATTGATGATAAAAGTTAAGAATTACCACTAGTAAAACATCCAACTGAAGTTTAAATCATTTCAAGTCATAGATAGTGTATGAAACAAGAAAAAAGTCAATCATACAAAAACAAGATGAGAGTGAAATTTAATGGGTAGGACATGTCGAGGCATATGTCAGATGCACAGGGCAGAACCAGTTCCAAATAAAATTAGATATGAAATAGGGCAAAAAAGGTGTACCTTCTGTGGCATATTTTTGTCAGTTGACGATACAAGATGCATTTGCTGTAAGGCAGTTTTAAGAACAAAGGCTAGAGGAAAGAAAAACTAAATTATCTCAGAATAAAACAAGGTCATCATATTTCCTTTTTTAGTTGAATCAGGAAATCTTTCAATACTTTGGTTCTCTTTTTAGCCTCAATCCTACCAGATTTTGTGTTCATTAGAGATTCTAATTTTAACAGTTTACGGTAAAAGTGGTCCAGGGTCCAGATTTTATCTTTAGGTAGTCTATTTTTACAGAATGGATCTTGCACGCTGTAAAATGATCTTTTTTCAAAACCTCCTACAGCAAAAACTCGAGCAATACCTATTGCGCCAAGGGCATCCAAGCGATCAGCATCCTGAAGGATTTTTCCCTCAATTGTAGCAGGAGTTTTGTTCCTTGAGAAACTATGATCACGTATTGCATCAGAAATAATTTGGATTTCTTCTAGTGAAAAATTGTACTTTTTTAGAATTTTTTTTGACTCTATTGCGCTTTCCATAGATGATAATTTAGAACGCTTATCAGATTTTGGGTATGAAACTATATCATGTAATAATACCGCACTTAGAATGAGTTTTTCATCAACATTTTCTTTTTTACAAATTTTTTTGGCATTTTTGTAAACCCGCATAACATGCTGAAAATCATGCGCAGAGTCATTACAATTTCTGTTATTAACTTCCTTTTTTAGTAAATCAATAGGATCCATTTTAGAATCTCCATAATTTGGGCTTTACAAATTTAATTTTTCTTTGAGTAATAAAAAGTGCCCAATCAATTGATGTAAAAAAGATCACTGAGACTATACCCAGTGTATCTATCAATAAAATTCCTAGATATCGTTCTTCAAATATTTGAAGAAATGGAGTTAGGACGACATTACTAATAGATATCATCACATAATAAGACAGTGCCCTTCCAAACCAAAATCCCACATATAGTCCAAAACTTTTTGCTTTCATTAATCCATATGCAATAAATAACATGTTGCTAGGAAGGGGAGTAGCTGCAAATAGAAAAGATGCTAAAACATAGCCGTATTTTTTTCGATTAAGGAAATCACCAATTATATCAAGATTAGATTTTTGTTCAGGACCTACAAATTTCCTAAAAAGACTGCTGATTTTTTTCAAAATGAATCTACCAATGGTTGCACCCGTTGCACCTACAATTGAAAGCAGGATCGGGTCCAAACTTGGATCAAATACATAAAATGTTGATAAAATAATCCAGGTAGGCGGCATAAGAATTGGTACCGCATTAGCACCAATTAGAATCAGAAAAACTCCAAAATAAGAGAATCCAGCAAAAATCTCAAAAATATCAATCATTCCTGTCTGTTTGTAGCAGATTTTTTATTTCTAAACGCTTGGATCATCGTTTATTATGGAAATACTTTAAAATCAACTAGTAACATCTAAAAATTATACAATAAATTACTGTATCAGTAGAAATTAGACAAAATTGAAACAATGATTCAATATACTTATAAGTAAATTGTGCATTAATATTCCTATGTCTGCTATCAACTGGAAATGTTTTAGATGTAATCTTACTTTCAAATATGAAAACATTGCAGACATGCATAAAAAAATTTCAAACCATTCAATCACAAAGATCAAAGAAATTGCTGCTTAATTTTAAAATTATTCTCAATATTCTTAAAGTAATTAGTGCAGAGGGTGGGATTTGAACCCACGAACTCCTGAGAGAAAGGATTTCCTATTTTGTGGATCTTGAGTCCTTCTCGGTTGACCGGGCTTCGATACCTCTGCAATGAGATTTGATATTGACCAATATTTTTCGATTGCTATTGAGATAAAATTGATAATATAATCGTCAAATTAGCATAATTTTAAAAATTATTTCTATGAAAAATCAATAGTTGGAACAATAAATAGTCCTTTTCAATTTTTATGGTCCTCACTAGAATCACAAAATCAGAGTCCAGTAGGTTCATGACGTCTAAGAACTTGGAATTTATTTTATTAGATTAAATGGAAATTTGTGAACAAATATTATAAATCAAATATTGATGATAAAACCAATTTTAAAAATAATCAAGGACACAGTAATGTGGAACATATTCATACTATTTTCTTTGATGTTATAACTATAATTTCAATTAGGGTTATTGCCAATACATCATGGCAGTGGGTCCAAATTTTGAAATCATAACTTTAGACATGTCCATATTTTCAATAATCACACCAATTTTTTGATGTAATAATTATTCTATTTGAAATATAGAGAGCATTTTCATTAAAAAATTAAAATTTCATTTTTGAAAAAAGATCATGGACTCATCATGTGACTCATTTGTTTGCCTGTTGAATTTGTGCCATTAAACATCATGAGCATTTGATTCATTGCTTCTTGATTTTCACTCATGTGCCCAATCATTTGTAGTCTGAGGTCAGGATCGTTTATCATCTGTTTCATCATTTCTTGCATAAAGTCATGATTGTTTCTCATGAGTTCCGTCATTTGTGTTACATGTTGAGGATCCTGCATCCATTTACTCATCTGCGGATTGTTTGTCATTAATGCCATCATTTGGCTTTGAGTTTGAGGATTATTTGCCATGGAGTTCATCCACTGATTCATGAATTGGGGGTTATTCATCATCTGTTGATTCCACATAGTCATTTGTTTTGGGTCATTCATCATTTGTTGCATCTGTTGAGCATTCATCATCGGCGATACAGTATTTTGTTGAATCACAGACCCAATGCTCAACCCTGCAATAAAGACTGCAACTACAATACCGATCAGAACGTATTGTTTTACCATAATCCCATAAAACTATCAGTCACATAATAGTATTCCATCATATTCAATAAGCGTGATACCAGATTAAATGGACTTGAATAGGGTTTGAAAAATATTCATACGAGGGTATTTCGGTCCTGTTTTTATATACTTTATAATTATTTTGACAGCATTCAAAAATAGTTGCAGAAAATCAATTAACAATTTGAAAAACAGAAATCATTACAAATTAAATTCTAAAAATACAATGAAGGTAAACTATTCTACGTCTTTTGAAATGATTGATTAGGCTACAAATCACCAGGTTATCAAAAGACCGTGGATAATGCCTTCAAGTCTGATTTTAAATATCACCATAATGTTGCTTAAAACATGACAGCATTAGTTCAAGACATTATGAAAAATGTTATTCTCTCAATAGATGCGTCAATGACCGTAATAGATGCCGCAAAAATGATGGATGATGCATCTATTGGAGCAGTTGTGGTAATTCAAGAAAATATAGCAATTGGAATAATAACTGAGCGAGATATTGTGAGAAGAGTTGTTGCAAAAGGCAAACCATCTCAGATAAATGTTAGGGAAGTGATGTCACATAATCTCGTAGTAATAAATCCCAGCAACACGATATTGGAGCTTGCACAGCTTATGAAAGAAAGACGAATTCACAGAGTTCCAGTTATAAAAGATGATAGACTTATCGGCATGGTCACCTCATTCGATCTTGTAAGATATTGTAGTATTGGTGGTGAGCCCGAGATTAACAAAATCACTGATCAGATACTATTGACATCACACACATAATAATTCAGAAGTGAAGATCAAATAATGTGGGGCATTACATATTTGAAACACAGTGTAGATGAATACCAATTATTAAAGCAGAGTGTGTTCTAGGGAATAATTCAAAAATAGTCACGCAAATAGACCAATACAAAAACACATGAGATATGAAATAAATATTTTATTTAGAACATCTAGTTGATTTTTCTGTGCTTTTTCAATAATTAAAAAAACCTGACTCTTCTGTAACTAGAATTAATTTTTGCAGAGATCAGTTTACAGGTAACACGCACGTACTGAGGATTCATACACAAGATCTTTAAAAGACAAAATCAAAATTATGTCATGATTGATTTCAAAAAATATCTAAACTGTCCAGACTGTAGAAAAAGACACCCTTATTGTCCACCACACAGAAAGGAAGTAGAGGCAATATTAGCTCAAGAATAGCCAGAATTTTGTTTTAAAACAGAATCTTTAATGATTTTTCTTGAATAGTTTTTTTTAGATGTTTTCTTAACAATTTACTCATCATTTTAGAAAATCTAGCCAGAGAGGTGTATTTACTAAACCTCTTTTGCCTGTAGCATACTAACTTTCTTATCAAAATCACAATAGATCATTATGATCACTCTTTTTCCCATGTTATTAGTAGATGAATTTAATATTAAAAGACAGCATGACTTGAAAATCACATTGATAATCGCATGTCAAATATGTAGAACAGTTTAGAAATATGGGATTAAAAAGATTGGGCCAATTAGCCCAATCTTATGGGATACAACCATGGTCTGGTTAAACGGATTAATGACTCCCGTCTGAATTCCAATGTTATTATGACAAAATTTGCTTAAAAGACTCGCGTAGGAATTATCAGCATTATCTAAATACTATTTTGTAAAATTATAATGTAGTTGAAACTCTCACCAGACAACTAATCGTTGTTGGTCTTAAGTTTCAATTATAATTTTTTACTCTTCTGCAATAAAATAAAATTTTGCACTAAATTATCCTGAAAATTGGGATGTGATCAAAAACAGTCATAAATAAAAAAAAGAACGAACTATTTAGGCCAGTGATACAACATTCAGGATTGAAACTTGATATGTGAGCAAGCAGTTATGTAGCTTTATCTGGTAAATTAATTATGGGTGAAGTAAACAAGAATTATTCCAATCCATATTACAATTTTGTACTGGCTGGAATAGACATTGCATCAAAATATAATTCTGCTTTTCTTGAGGCAGCTGAAAAATCTTTTGAATCGTTTTTAAACAAAAAAGGTGAAACACAACAAAAAACCCAAACTAATATCAGAACTTCGTTTGATTCTACGCTGCGCGATTGTCTTAACGAAAATATTTTTGCATCAAGTATGGCAGATTATGTTGATGCCTGGACAAAAATACTCCCTTCATTGTATAACCAATTTAGAAATAATTTCAACTTCTCACTATATGAAAACAAATTATTAGAACCAATTAGAGACACCATCAACAGAACCCCATCAGAAGTAATTGAGATGAAGGGGAGATTCAAACTGCTTCACTATAAATCAGAATATCCGATAATTCACAAGACTCCAATCCTTGTAATTTATTATCTTATCAATCGACATTATATTTTGGATCTCTTACCAAAGATCAGTGTTATTAAAAATCTTCAAAGGCAAGGTTTTGACATCTATACAACAGACTGGAATAATCCAGCATCATATAGCAGAGATCTTACTCTGGAAACTTATGCCGAAGAATATGTGGGGTATGCAGTAGAAAAGATCAAGGAGACAAGCGGTTCCAATAAAGTTTCCTTGTTCGGGTATTGCTGGGGAGGGATATTTGCTTTGATTTATGCAGCAATGTATCCTCAAAATGTTAAAAATCTAATTTTACATGCAACACCCACAGACATAGAAAAAGAAGAGACGACGATAGAGAATTGGACTACGCATCTTAACGTAAATAACTTGATAGATACGTTTGGAAATGTGCCGGGTTGGTTCTTAAACTTGGCATTTGTTTTACGTAATCCAGTTGAAGTATTATTAAAATATCCCAGGTATTTCAGTGAACCACGTAATCTTGAGGAGATAAACCAATTTTTTGCAATTGAGACTTGGCTTTATGATAGTATCCCAATTATTGGAGAGATTTATCGTGAAATAGTAGAACAAGTGTATAGACATAACCTATTGATAAAAAACAAGATGAAAGTGGGTAAAGATACCATTGACCTCAAAAATATAACCATGCCTGTTTTGAATATAATCGGCACAGAAGATGATCTTGTCCCACCATCGGCAAGCAAATCAATAATTAATGTCATAGGAAGTGTTGACAAAAAACTAATCGAATTTCCAACAGGTCACGTTGGATTGTGCATAAGCAGAAATGCACATGAGAAATTATGGCCAGAGGTTGGAAGATGGCTTGGTGCGCGATCATAATCAAATAATAATTTAACATGATGCACAAAAACCAAAAAGAGGATGAGGTCAGCATCTCGGGACTTACCATTGAGGAAATTTTTGCGCATTTTGGAACCTCAGAAAATGGTTTGAGTAGAAATATGGCTGAAAAAAACCTAGTCAAATATGGTCCAAACATACTCAAACCAAAAAAGAAAATGGATCCTTTTACACTATTTTTCAATCAATTTAAAAATCCAATTATTCTCATCTTGATTTCCGCATCAATTCTATCCCTAATTCTTAACAACTCTGTAGATGCAATAATAATTTTGATCATTGTTTTTGTTAGCAGCATACTTGGTTTTTGGCAAGAACGAGGAGCTGCAGATGCAGTAAAGAAACTTTTGTCAATAGTTCAAATCAAGTCAACTGTTCTTCGTGATTGCAAACATGAACGAATTCCTGTTGAACAGATTGTTCCAGGAGATGTAGTGATTCTTAGTGCTGGGGACATGGTACCTGGGGATGGAGTATTAATTGAATCAAGAGATCTTTTTGTGAATGAATCTACATTAACTGGAGAGACATATCCAGTTGAAAAACACCCAGACCAAAACAGATCATCACCAGACAAAGATAAAAAAAATCTTGTCTTTATGAGTAGTAATATCATAAGTGGTGATTGCACAGTACTTGTGACAAAAACCGCCACCAATACAGAGATAGGGAAAATTTCAGAACGGTTAAAATTCAGACAGCCCGAAACAGAATTTGAACGCGGCACAAGAAAATTCGGTTACTTTCTAATGCAGATCACACTAATCCTGGTAATTGCAATTTTTGCAATAAACTCTTATTTTGGAAGACCGATAATAGACGCATTTCTATTCTCAATAGCTTTGGCTGTTGGGCTCACACCACAGTTGCTTCCTGCAATAATTATCATCAATCTATCAAAAGGGGCAAAAAAAATGGCATCAAAAAAAGTAATCGTCAAGCGACTGGAATCTATTGAAAACCTAGGAAGTATGAACGTGCTTTGCTCTGATAAAACTGGGACACTTACAAAGGGAGAGATGAAGATAAAATCAACAATCGATACAGAGGGCACAGATAATCAAAAAATTCTTTTGTATGCATTTTTGAATGCGTCATTTGAATCTGGATTTACAAATCCAATCGATGAATGTATTAAAAATCAAAACAAGTTTGACATTAGAAACTTTTCTAAATTAGATGAAATACCTTATGACTTCATAAGAAAACGTCTCAGCATCCTAGTTTCATCTGAAAATGAAAATTTACACATTACAAAAGGAGCATTAAAGAACATACTTGAGATTTGCACAAGAGTAGAGCTTGCAAATAGTAATATCATAGAACTTGAATCTGTTAAAGAAAAAATCGAAAAACAGTTTGAACATCTGAGTAACGATGGATTTCGAACACTTGGAGTTTCTTATAAAAAAATAACAAAATCGCGCATATCCAAAGATGATGAGTTGGAGATGATATTTCTTGGTTTTCTTGTTTTTTTTGATCCGATAAAATCTGGGACTGCCGATACTATTAGAGAGCTAAGTGATCTTGGAATATCTACAAAGATAATTAGTGGAGACAATAGATACGTTGTCAAATATGTCGGTACACAAATCGGGTTATCTACGGACATAATACTGACGGGTAGTGAGTTGCATAACATTAGTGATGAGGCACTACTTAACCAAGTTAACAATGTAAGTGTTTTTGCGGAAATAGAGCCCACTCAAAAAGAGCGAATTATTCTTGCCCTTAAAAAATCAAATAACGTAGTAGGATTTCTTGGCGACGGAGTAAATGATGCAATAGCTCTTCATGCAGCAGATGTTGGCATTTCAGTTGAAAGTGCTGTTGATGTTGCTAAAGAAAGTGCAGATGTCGTTTTACTTGAAAAGGATTTGAAAATTCTTGCAGAAGGAGTAATGTTGGGTAGGACTGCATTTGTTAATACTCTCAAGTATGTCTTTATGGCAACTAGTGCAAACTTTGGAAACATGTTCAGTATGGCGGGGGCATCACTTTTTTTGTCATTTCTTCCATTATTACCAAAACAAATTTTGCTTGAAAATTTAATGACAGATTTTCCTGAATTGACCATATCCACAGACAATGTAGATAAGAAATTGGTACAGCGGCCAAGAAGATGGAATATCAAATTCATACGTAAATTTATGATCACATTTGGATTTTTGAGTGTAGTATTTGATTTTCTAGCATTTGGAGTTTTTACATTATTACAAGCAACAGAGCAAGACTTCAGAACAGGGTGGTTTGTTGAATCGGTCATATCTGCATCAGTAGTGGTGTTGATAATTCGTACAGAGAAGCCATTTTTTAAAAGCAGGCCAAGCAAAAATCTTTTGATTGCAACTTTATCCCTAGTTATTGCTACGTTAATTTTCCCACTAACGCCACTTGCCAAGATACTTGGATTTGTGACAATACCTGCATCATTCTATGCTTCCATAGCTGTGATAATATCGCTGTATATCGTGAGTGCTGAAATTGTCAAAAAGAAATTTTATTCAAAGATGGAGACGTGAGATTTCGAATTAAAGTATCGTAATCTTAAGGCGTGGGGGTTTATGACAGGTAGGGAGATTTTGTACTATTCCTCTGATAATAGGGGCTGAAAAAAGACTAATTTTTCACAGATCATAAATCATTCATCAGATATCATCAAAATATGGAGAGATTTTCAATTGACCCAGATGCCAAGAATTGTTTGGAGAGAAGATATGAGTTTAATCTACCATAATTCATTTTACAAATAGAGGATTCTTATTTTCAAGATCCATC
>JAEMQG010000197.1 GCA_022758935.1 Candidatus Nitrosopumilus sp.
GCATTTCTTGACACAATAATATCATTAAGTGAAAAAATTGGATTTGTTAATGAGGATCCAGTTTATAAAAAATCAGAGCCCAATCAATATCAAAATGATGAGATGGATCCAGTTGTTATTTTAATTTTAATTTTCATAATTGGATTTTTTGTGTTATCATTTATCACTCGCGGTCGTGGTGGATTTGGTGGCGGATATTATGGTGGTGGATTTGGCGGTGGTGGTTCAGGTGGTGGTGGGGGTTCAGGTGGTGGCGGTGGTGGTTCAGGTGGTGGCGGTGCAGGACGATGATCTTGTCAATAAAGTAATATTTGACTAAAAATGATAAACATTATTCATGATTAGTCGCGTAATTATTGTAGTAGGAATAGTCGCTGTTGTATTATTAATAATAGGAGCACTGTATGGATCATATTTTTCAGGTTTTAACGCAGTACAAAGTAAAGACGAAAATGTTAAGCGATTAGCAGCAGATGTAGATGCACAATTACAACGAAGATATGATTTAATCCCAAATCTTGTAGAGTCAGTAAAAGGATACATGCAATTTGAAAAAAATACATTAGAAGAAATTACAAAATTACGTTCTCAATGGCAAACATCGTCAGGTGCTGAAAATAGGGTTGCACTTAGTAATCAGATTGAGCAGGCATTAAGCAAGATAATTCTTACTTATGAGGCATATCCAGATTTGAAAGCAGATGGAACAGTAACTAGACTTATGGATGAGCTTGCTGGTACTGAAAATAGAATTACAGTTGCAAGGACATACTACAATGACGGAGTAAGAGATTTCAATACAAGTATCCGTACTTTTCCAAATAATTTGTTTAATGAGAGTGGCTTTATTGGAGTTGGTCCTTGGGGAATGAAACAGTATCCAGCTTATGAGGCAAATGAGCAGGCAAAAATAACTGTTCCAAAGGTTAACTTGACACAGAACGATTAGAAAATATTCTTTAAATCACATAGGTTTCAATGTTTTCTTAGTATCAAGTGTATGGTATTCGATATAAGAATAAAATAATGGACAACTTTGTAAGAAATTTAAATTTTAAAAACAAAAAGGAAAAAAACTTGTATTTGTTATGCTTGTAGTGCTCTATCAATCATATTTTTGTATGATTCTTTTGAAGCGGCTCCTACTTGTTGACTAATTATTTCACCTTTGTTAAGGAGAATTAATGTTGGAATACTAAAGACATTGTATTTTGATGCTAACTCGTTGGCCTCATCTACATTTACTTTGACAAACTTTACTTTGCCTTTATAGTCATTTGCCAATTCTTCAACCACAGGTCCAACCATCCTACATGGACCACACCATTCGGCCCAAAAGTCAACAAATACTGGGATGTCAGAATTGATTACATCAATTTCCCAAGACTTTGCATTTGAAACTTGTGTTATTCCCATTGCAATCCTATTTTATTGAACGTACCTAAAAATGTTCACCAGAATTAACCCCCTATTTTTTGTTGGAAAAGAAAATCAAACAACAGATTTAGTGATATATACTTAAATGTCGTTTCAATAAAACTGTGATATGAGTTCTGAACTTAGACTTAAAAAATTAAGAGGATCTGGAGGCTATGTAATGGCGACAGTTACTGATGAGCAACAAATGAAAGGAAATCTTGGGGGTCCAGATCTATTTTTGGCACCTGTGGGTAGATTAGATTATCAAAAAATTACAAAACATTTTTGCAATACTTGTGAAAAAGAATTTGAGGGTGCTCCAAAAATTGAATATGAAAATCCATATGAGGAAGTTGCAGAAAATTTAGTTCTTGCAGAAAAAGGTCAATACATTTGTAATTCATGTAATGCAACAATAGCTGAATATAGAGAATTTAAGAAGCAAAATGAAACAGTTCAAATTGGAATTGCAAAACCATTAGAAACTATAAGTCAAACTGTTAAACCAGAATTTTCACAACCTGAACCAATTATCCAGACTCAAGTTAAACAAGAAGTTAGACAACCACCCATAACACAATCAGATTCATCTACAGCAATTAGCTCGATTGAAGGATTATCAGTGTATGATGAAAATGCAAGAAAGATTGGAAATGCAAAACATGTGGGAATAGATTCGAATCAGTCAGTAGTGTTACAAATTATAAAAAATGACGGAACTGAAGGTAATATCCCATGGGACAACATAAGAAAAGTGGGCGAAGTGATCCTTTTAGGTAGTCCAGCAATTACACCTCAAGTCATCCAAACAGGAAAATGTAAAAGTTGTGGATTTTCAAATAAGGAGGGTTCCAAGTTCTGCGAAGATTGCGGTAGTAAGATACAATAATCCTAGATAGATTTTAATCGACATATTAAGGCGAAATAATGAAATTGAATAAAAAATTAATGTCCAAAGGGATACTCAAAGACATCATTATTGTAGGTGTGGGAGTTCTTGCCATTTGGATTGGTTTACAATTGGTATTTGGAACACCAAATCCATTTTATGTAGTAGCTAGTGGAAGTATGATTCCGGTTTTACAAGTTTATGATGTGCTAATTGTTCAAGGACATGAATCATTTGACGATATTAAGGTGGGAGATATTATTGTCTTTAATCGTCCATCTGGACATGATAGAGTAATTGTACATAGAGTTGCGGCAATTATTGATGATGAACCTAAAACAATTAGAACTAAAGGAGACGCAAACCCAGCTTCAATTCCTGGAACTGATTTTCCAATAACTAAGGAAGAGTATATTGGCAAAGTTGCATATGTAATTCCGCAAGTAGGATATGTCACTCAACTATTAAAACCACCAATCAATTACTTTATCATTGTAATTGTGATAGGAGTAATGATTGTAAAGCAGATGGCTAAAAAGAAAAATGAGAAAGAATTAGCTTTGGAGGACCCATTTAATAAAAATGATTCACAAACAGAGTCATCTGTAGATATTCCAGAATTAGACAAGTTGAAAAAAGATGCAGAGTATTCAAAATATAAAGAGAATAAATCGTCAGAGAAAGATTCAGAAAAAGACCAAAAATAACTTCTTAAATTGCAAACAAAGCTTTTACAATATTTTCAAAATGAGATTAGATCGTCATGTTTTTGATAATATTGCCATATCAAATTTTCTAAAAAATAATCCTCAGAAATTAGTTTGAAGAGTAAAATACTTTATGACTTGCCACAAAATAAAAATTATAATTGAAAATATCTAGCTAATTCAGAGCAAGAGTTCCAGGTTTAGGAATTGGATTAATTGTGATAGATATTGGAATGTACCTAGTAGTGTTAGTTGTAATAACGTATAAAATTAAAAAAATATCTAGAATTAATCATAATTTTGATTTTGCAAAGATATTATAAAACCGAGTCCTTAGTTTTGAATACTCGTTTAAAATATTCAGATGGTTCATTTGGTTTTTCAATATCATTTGTGATTCCTGCAAGGTTTTTTGCAAGATTCTTTTTATATCCAATTTGCATCTGTCTTTGAATTTGAATTCTCTGGGCTTGTGGAGAGCCAGCTCCGTGCATTGATTCAGTAAGATAGCCTACGGCATTTCTTCCCATTGTCATGTTTTCGATTAATCTAAGAATTCTCATTCTATTTTCAATATCTGCACCCTTGCGACCAGCAAGATATTTTTTGAGTAAAGGCCCTGTAACTGGATGTCTAAAGTCTTTCTCAGATGGCAAAGTCACTACTAATCCTCCTGCAATATCCTGGGCAAGTCTACTAATTTCATATGGGAATCGAGTGACATTATGTTTGCATATTTGTGCAAGCATATCATCATTAAGATAAACACCTGATTTCAATTTATGTCCTTGATATGAAGATGCAATTCCTGCAGCAAATATTGTTTCATTAAGATGTGTCATCTCTGTAAGCTTGTCTTTAATGTGAGATACATTTGGTATTCCGTTATAGTCTGCAATAGTAGCTGCTGCACCAATTAGAACATCACCTAGTCCTGTTTTGCAAACATAGCTACGTCTGTGATAACAGGTAAAGCGTTCGATTAGCATTGATGCAAATTCATATTCACCATACATGAAGACTTTATCCCACGGAATGAACACTCTATCTAAGATCATCAATGCTTCTTGACCTCCATACTTTGCATTACCATCATCAATATCTCCTTCCTCCATACTTCGAGTATCACAAGATTGTCGTCCATAGATGTAGGTAACACCTTTAGCATCTGCAGGAATTGCACCTACAACTGCCCAGTCTTTGTCTTTTTCTGTTAATCTTACCGTAGGCATTAGAATAATCCAGTGTGAATTAACACAACCAGTTTGATGTGCTTTAGCTCCTGAGACATAGATTCCTTTATCATCTTTTTCAACTACTCTAGTAAACAAATCAGGATCTTCTTGTTCTGCTGGGCCTTTACTTCTGTCTCCTTTTGGATCAGTCATTGCACCACCAATTACAAGATTTTCTTTTTGAACCATTTTGACAAATTCTAGAAATCTCTGATGATAGTTTGTTCTATGTTTTTCATCAATTTCAAATGTTGTAGAATGTAACGAATTGAGTGCATCCATTCCAACACATCTCTGAAAACATGTTCCAGTGTTTTGTCCTAGTTTTCTCTGCATTTTATTTTGTAAAACTAAATCTTGCGCACTTTCAGCAATATGCAAAAATCGGTTTACTTTCAATCCAGTAATTGATGAATTAGCAGAAGCAAGTTCCTCTTCTCGTACAGCCAAGTCATAAGTTTCTGCTACTGCGTTAATTGATGGTCTAATTATTGGATGATCTACAGGTTCTTTAATTAATTCTCCAAAAAGGTAAATTTTGAGGTCTCTGCCCCTCAGGCTTTCAATGTATTCTTCGCCTGTTCTGATGGTCTTAAATTTCCCAACATTTACCATGTTTTAATTTACTTTTAGGTTGTATAAATATTCTAAATTGTATTATTGAAAAATTACGAACGAATTGTAATTAGAGACCTATTCTAACATCAAGAATTCTACAGCCCTTACCATTTTCCATGACTAAGACAGGATTCATGTCAAGTTCTTTGATTTCCTTAAAGTCAGTAACTAGCTGAGATAGTCTCTGAATGCATTCAGATAATTTTGTAATATCAGATGGCTTTTCACCTCTAACACCCTGAAGTAATTTTTGTGTTTTAATAGATGCTATCATATCGTCTGCTTCTTTGTTGGTAATTGGTGCAAGCTTGAATGTAACATCTTTGAGAACTTCAACATAGATACCTCCCATTCCTAGCATAATAACAGGACCAAATCCAGGTTCTTGTTTGGAGCCAATAATCATCTCCTTGCCACCTTTTACCATCTCAACAATAAGTACACCCTTTATCTCAGCATTCTTGTTATATTTTTTAGCATTGGCAATAATTGTCTTAAACGCTGCTCTAATTTCCAAATCATTTGTCAGGTTTACTTTAACTCCACCAGCATCTGACTTGTGAATAATTTGTGGCGAAGCAATCTTCATTACAACAGGATAACCAATTTGTTTTGCTATTTTTATGGCATCTGCTTCTGTTTTTGCAAGCGCGCTTTGTGGTAACGGTAGCCCATATGCTTTGAGAACTTGTTGTCCTTCTTCTTCCAAAAGATTCGGTCGTTTCTCTTTTTTAACTTTGTCAAAAATTTTCTTTGCTTTTAGTTTGTCAACTTTGAATGTCGTGATTTTTCCTTCCGGAGATTTAATCCAATTTGAAAACTTTAGCATTGCACCAAGTGTTCTGATTGCTCCTTCTGCATATGTATAATATGGGACATCACCTACAGCTAGAATTTCTCTATATGTAATTCCTTCGTCTAATCCCATCAAGCTTGCAAGCATTGTTTTTTTATATTTTTTTGACATTGCAACAATTACTGTTGCTAGTTTATCATAATTCAAAGTTCCAGATGGAGTACACATTGAAATTACAGAACCAACATTGGGATGTGTTAGGACACGTTCCAAAACGTTGCTGAATCTATTAAAATCAGCATCTCCTACAATATCGATAGGATTACGTGAGCTCCCCCAAGGAGGGATTACCGCATCAATCTTTGAACGAATAGAATCAATATTTGCCATTTTAATTCCTTGTCTAGAGCATGCATCAGTTGAGATAATTGCAGGACCTCCAGCATTCGATACAATTACAAGTTCGCCATCTGAAGGAAGTGGTTGTTTGGAGAATGCAGTTGCATAATCAAATAGCTCTTCCATTGTGTCAACACGGATTGCACCAGATTGTTTTAGCAAAGCATCATAGATTTCATCTGAACCCATCAAAGCGCCAGTATGGGACATTGCTGCTTTGGCACCTTCTGGACTACGACCAGATTTAAGAACAAGAATTGGTTTTTTGAGTTTTTTTGTAATATTTTTACAGACTTTAAGAAATTCTTGCCCATCTCCCATATCTTCAAGATACATTACAATAACTTTGGTTTGATTATGATTAGCTAAAATCTTGAGAATGTCAACTTCGTTCATTGCAGCTTTATTTCCCATACTAATTACTGCAGAAAATCCAATTCCTTGAGCGCTGGCATCTTCAACTAGTGCTGCACATATTGCACCGCTCTGTGAAACAAGTGCAATTTTGCCAGACTTGGGTGTAACTTTGAGAAAAGTTGAATTCATCATGGTCTTTGGATCAAGATTCATGACACCAAGACAATTTGGACCAATTATTTGGATGTTGTATTTTTTAGCAATATCTTTTATCTGCTGTTCTCTTTTTGCTCCTTCTTCATCAACTTCTTTAAAACCAGCAGTGATAATTATTACGCCCTTAACTTTTTTCTTTCCACATTCTTCTAAAACAGATGCAACCAAAAGATTGTTGATAACAATCACTGCAAGATCAACAGGTTTTGGAATATCTAAAACACTCTTGTAAGCTGTTTTGTAAAATACCGTAGGTCTAGATGGACTTACAGGGAAAACTGTACCTTTGAAGCCATTCATAATATTTGATGTGATGGTTGCCCCAACACTACCTCGTTTGTCAGATGCCCCAATAATTGCTATAGATTTCGGTGAGAGAAAAACAGATTCAGCCACGCTACGTTAGTTGAAGTATTTTGTATAATAAAGTTATTCATAGAAATTTTTGATCTCTATTCTTTAGCTTCCCAGCATCTTTCCTGCTAAATTTTCTTTTCGTGGAATCCATAAAAGAGTTAGTTTAGAAAATTTTCCAACTATCGCCCAAGCTTCCCGTGCAAGTTCTCGTAATTTTTCGTTATTTATTGCAAATTCATGATTCAGTTGAGAGATGGTATTTTTTGAGTCGCTAAAAATTATTATTTCCTCGCCAGTATCTGCAAATTTTTTAAGTGCTGCGATAATTGCCATGTATTCAGCCTGATTGTTTGTAATTTCTGGTTTTTTTTCATAAAAAGACTCGCCAGTTTCTTTTACAAAATAACCAAAACCTCCATTCGGACCCCCTGAGCCATCTACATAAACACTAATTCCCATCTTTATACAGCCCAGTCATTTTTACACTTAGATTAATTACCAACAAGCAAATTATTATAGATATAACTTGCGATACAATAGAAGCAAGATAAGCGTCATAGCTTAGTTTAAGAAAATAATATTGTAAAAACCATCTTGCTATAGTATAAACAACTTCGCCTATTCCTAGTGAAGTAATTATTTTAATTAGATCATGTCGAAGTTTTGATTTATCAGTTAGGCCGGATTCAAGTAAGTATTTTTTTCGATTATCAAAATAATACAGTCCTACAAGCACAGAAAAATAAACCATGAAATCAACAGTTAATGTATAAGTGGCATTAAGAAAATCTTTCTGATCAGATAAAATCTGAGCAACAGTAGCAGAGATTACAAGGGACACTACAAAAGCAATAAGAATATTTTTGTTCAGCATAAAATATTCGTGATATTTTTTTACCATAAAATTATCAAGTTTTCACTACAATTAAACCAAGATTAGTCCAAAGTAATTTTCAAGAAGATCAATAATCCTGTAAGTTCTGCAATACCCACTCCCAACATGTATGGAAATATCTCATGTGAAAAAATTTGATCCATTGAAAAATATGCGAATGCTCCAATGATATTATGAAGAAACAACATACCTGTAACAACAATCATGCCTAATGGAAGCTGCGCTCTAGTTTTGACATACATTTTTCCAAAAATGAAAATCAACACTCCAAGCACCATCATATTCAGAATTGAAACAATAGACAACACTAGTGAATTAGATTCCATCTAGAGAGAAGCATCTCCTGATCTTTTATTTACTTTTGTCCAATTTTCATTCAATTTCTTCGTATCTTCATATTGGTCTCCAAAAAAGCAGATTTGAGATATGTAATGCCATATTTTTCCCTCTTTGTGAACATGTTGTTTTTTTCTAAAACTTTAATCGATGTTAAAGTCTTGTAATTCGGGTTCCATTCCTTGACAAGTTGATCGATATTGGATAGATGTATGAAAATTTACGATTAGAATAGATTGTATAAGCTTGCAAGGGCAACTCTGTCAGCTGGATCAACTGTGGCAATTTTTCCGGCTACTCAAACTTCGTAAGGTTCAGGATTGATTTCAATTTTTGGTGTGAGATTATTGTAA
>JAEMQG010000178.1 GCA_022758935.1 Candidatus Nitrosopumilus sp.
CACTTGTAATTTCTTATACTGAAACATGTGAAATACCAGGTATTACATTTGCTGGTGCTGATAAAGATTTGATAAAATTTACTCCGCCTGCTGACGCTGAATATCTCTACTATGGTAATTGTAAGACGATTGATAAAATTCCTATGACTCCTGACGGTAAACCAACACCTGCACTACTCACTAAAACTGCATTAGAATCCTCTAGCATTCCACATATTGTAATTAATTCCGGAAGTAAAATCCCTCCACAACTACCTTTCATCCATACTGGCTTGTCTTACGGACGAAATATCCTAGTTGAATCTGCAATGAGTGACTCTCAAGTATCCCAAGCAGTAAATTATGGAAGAATAGTTGGAAGAAACCTTGCTTCTATGACCGACTGTTTGATTATTGGAGAAAGTATTCCTGGTGGTACAACCACCGCCCTTGCAATATTACGGGGATTGGGATTCAAAGCTAAAGTGAGTTCTAGCATTCCAAATAATCCTGTTGAGTTAAAAAATGCCATTGTAAATTCAGCATTAGAGCGATTAACTTCTGATAATCCATACAATGTAATAGCCGAAGTCGGTGACCCCATGATCCCTTTTGTAACTGGTATGTTGAGTGCTGCATCTGAAATAACCAAAGTAATGTTGGCAGGTGGTACACAAATGACTGCAGTTTTAGCATTTGCCTCAAAAATTGGATTCAACGAAAAAAATACCGCTATTGGAACTACTTCTTACATCTCTAATGATGACAGTGCTAATTTTAAATCTCTTGTTTCAGAAATTGCAGATATCCCTGCAATAGCAGTTAACCCATGTCTTGAGAATTCTCAATTTTCTGGACTCCAGGCATTTTCACAAGGATTTGCAAAAGAGGGTGTTGGTGCCGGCGGTAGTATAATTGCTTCTATGATAAAGTCAGGAAACAATGTAGCGACTTTTTTAGCATTGGCCGAAAAAGAATATCGTCGACTTTTTACTTCACTGTGACTGATTTGGCCAAGTTTCTTGGGTAATCTGGATCAGTATTTTTTTCAAGTGCAGCATAATAGGAAAGTAATTGAATTGGGATTATTTCTGAAATAATATATGTCAAGTCGCTTGTTTTTGGAATTTCTATCCAATAATCATATGTTTCACTCGGCACATCTGATATCCCAATAATCTTTGCACCCCGTGATTTAATTTGGATAGCACTGGTTAACGTATCTAAGTATGTTGAATCATTCGGATTGATTATGATGACTAATACGCCTGAATCCATCAACGCTAATGGACCATGTTTTAATTCCCCCCCCGGTATTCCTTCTGCATGAATGTATGTCAGTTCTTTCAGTTTTAACGCAGCTTCTATAGCAATAGGATAGTGAATTCCTCTTCCAAGAACATAGATATCTGAAATTTCTCTCAATTCATTAGCAATTTTTTTAATTTTGTTTCGTTCTTCTAGCATTTTTGAAATTGATCTTGACATTTCCTCAAAATCTACCTTCACCATATTATTGGATAATTTTTCTATAATTTTAAACAAAATGGCTAACTGTGATGTGAAACTCTTTGTTGCTGCAACTCCTATTTCTGGCCCACAATTCATTCCTATTGCTATATCTGATTCTCTAACTAGTGAGGATGTAAGTAAATTCACTATCGATATTATTTTGCATTTTACATTTTTTGCCGTATTGACAGCTTCTAATACATCAGCACTTTCACCACTCTGTGAAATTGCAATTAGGATGGAATTTGGTTCAATGATATCTGGAGAAAATTGTAATTCGCTAGACATTATTGTTTCCACTTTTATTTTTGCATATTTGGAAAAAATATGTTTTGCAATTAAGGCTGAATTATAACTAGTTCCACTTCCAGTGATGTATACATTTTTTGCATGTTTGATAAAATCAGCTGCTTTTATGATTCCATCTTCGCTTCTTTCACCAGCTTTTAAAATCGTTTCATTTTGCTCATAAATCTCTTTTAATGTAAAATGTGCATACTCTCCTTTATACGAATCCGCAAATTCTTTTGAAACTTTTGTAATTTGATATTTTACCGCCTCTCCATTAAAATCCAATATTTTAAACTCATTTTTACTCATTATCGCAAAATTACCGTTTTCTATATAAATGGCGTCATCTGTATATTCAATAAATCCCAAAACATCACTTGAAAAAAAGAAATTACTTAATCCAACTCCTACTATCAACGGCTCATGAAATCTGGCTGCTGACAATTGTCCATTGTCAAACATTGCAACAAAGGCATAATGTCCTTTCAATTCTGAAATAGTCCTCATCATCGTATCTTTAACATCTCCAGTTACATCGTAATTTTTTTGGAGAAGATTGGCTATTACTTCACTATCTGTTTCACTTTTGAAAGTGTATCCCTCTTTTTCTAATTCTTTTTTTAATTCTTGATAGTTTTCTATGATTCCATTATGAACTATTGCTATTTTCCCACTACTGCTGGAATGTGGATGAGCATTTTTATCGGTTACCTTTCCATGAGTTGCCCATCTAGTATGACCTATTCCCATTCTTCCAGGTAAACTATCCAGATGAACCATCGAGTTTACTTCTGCAACTTTTCCAACTCCTTTCTTTAATTCGATATGATTATTTGCTTCAGTTGCAACGCCTACGCTATCGTATCCTCTATACTCCATCCTCTTTAATCCTTTAACAATTACTGGTGCGGCAATTTCCAATCCATAATATCCAATTATTGAACACATGACTAATGAAATCGGCAGCTTTCACCCTTATTAACTTCATTATTGGCGATTATGCTAATGTCTGTTATGCGTCTGACAACTGAGATTTAACATCTTCACTAGCCTCTGGTGGAATCTCTTGTTTTTTAGTACTTTGTAAAATATCCTGAATCTTTGACTCTGGAGAAAAATGAATATTTTTCTCTTCCTCTAATTTCACAACATATGATGGAATGTTTACTTTTCTATCTCCTATCATTATATGTCCATGAATTACGGCTTGTCTTGCTTGATATGGTGTTTTAAATCCAAAATTCCTTGATACTATAGTCTGTAATCTACGTGAAAGTAAATCATTAACCTGAAGATTTAACACATCATCTAACGTGGATTCATTACTAACTAATCCAATTCTTGATAAAGAATTCATCAAAATTGGTTCTTTTTCTTGTCTTTCTTCTTGTCTCAACGCAAGTAATGATCTTGCCTGATGTCTTACTCGAGACAATTCAGTATGTGCTTTCCACAATTCTCTTTTTGTTCTTAAACCAAATGTGCCAAGGATTTTCAATTCGGCCATTTTTAATTCATAATTGAGAGGCCTCTTTGGCTTTTTCCACATTCTTCTTGGATTCTTAGGATCTCCCACTCAATTCACCTATTTCTTTTTCTCCGCTGGAGATTCTTTCTTTACTTCAGCAGGTTTTGCTGCCGTGGCTGCACTTGTTGGAGCTGCCACTTCAGCTGATTTTGCTGGCGCTGCTTTACCAGCTTTTGCAACACCTACTGCGCCTCCCTTTCTACCGGTGGTTCTTGTACATTGTCCTCTAACCTTTAGACCGTACATGTGTCTATATCCTCTCCAACTACTAGTGGTTCGTTCTCTTTCAATATCATTTCTTAAAGTAAAAGGAATATCTGATGTTAACAAATGCAAATTTTTTCCAGTTTCAATATCTTTTCTTCTATTAAGAAACCATAAAGGAAAATTTCCTGCTATGGGATTAGCAATTAACTTTTCAATTGATTGAACATCAGATTCAGATAGAAAACCAATATTGATGTTTGTGTTAATTTTTAGAGTATCCAGGATTGCAGTGGCAAAGCTGTATCCAATCCCTTTAATCTGGGTTAGCCCTACTATTGCTTTTCTAGCCCCTGGAATATCATTTCCTATAATTCTGACAATGTGTCTGTATTCTTGAGTGCTCAAGTATTCAAAATTTCTTAGTTGCCCCGATAAAAACCATGCTAGGCATCATTTAGAAGCATTTCAAAAGGATTGGTAACGATCAAATGACTTGTGATAAATACCCACTTTCTTATTTCTAGCCTCAATTCTAAATTATTAGGGGTAATCTTATAAATTATCTAAAGTCTGCGTCTTCGGTCCAATCTCTACCCTGTACATTCCATTGACTACATTTACAGCACTTTTTTATTCCTCTTTGAGCATCAATTGCAATACAGAAACAATGCTCTCCTTTTCCTGATGAATCTTTGATGCATAATTTCTGCATTATTGTAATGGTGTTATTTTATCAATTATATTTTGATGTATTGACGAAAAGCTTAGAAATTCCAACAAAGTTATTAATTCACACTAATATTATTAATCAGAAATGGATGATATTTTTGATAGAGAAAAAGTATTTGATTGCATGTTTGATCCTGTCACATCTACTATTTTAGCAGAGTTAGAAGACGGTGAAAAAGACGGTTTATTCTTGGCAAAAAAATCTGCTATTCCTGAAACCGAAGTTTTGGAAAGGCTTTCTTATTTGATAGAACATGGATTTGTTCATAAAAATTATAATAATGGAAAATCAATTTTCTCTGCAAATGCTGAAAAATTAACTCAAATTATAGAACACTCTGATACTTTTAGTGCAACCATTAACGGATTAGAAAAAATGGACACCTATCTCAATTAAAAGATTTTCCACGATTTTTTATTACGTAAATTGTAACTCCAACCATCCCAAACAAACCAATTATGAGAACGTATAGAGAAATAAACCCTAATGATTTCTTACCTGCATCCGGCTCTGGTCCTATAACTCCAAAAATTTGGACTTCTTTTTCATCTGTATTTTCAATAACTAATTTGTATATCCCTGGAGTTGTCATATCGAATCTACCCTCAAAAACTTTTTCATTGATTGCTTGAGATTGTATTTCTATGTCAAATGGATCTAGTACCTTTGCAGTTATTGTTCCTTCTTTCAAATCCATTACTTGAATTGCGTAAACACCATTTCCTATTTTCGTATTATCTAATTCTGCTTGAATTATCAAATTCTTTCCAACTTTTACTAATCCATCTCCTTTGATTAATTCCTCAAAAATTATTTGATTTCCATAAAATGATAGGATTATTCCTGTACCTATTATGCCCCCTACAATCACAAAAAGAATGGATGATCTTTGCACAATTTTTATGAACTATTCTTTAGTTTAAACCTAATTTTTTTAGTATATTTTGCTTATGTTTTATAAATTTAGATTAGGCTAAAAAAGTTAGTCTTGGCTAACTTTTAAATAAACAAATTAGTTATAGTGATATATCTTTGAAATTTAGTCGTTCAACCACCATGATATTGATCTTATCTGCATTAGTTGGGATTTCGATAACTGTTGTTTTTCCTACACTTACTGAAGCTCAGTTAGAAAAAAAAACATTTGTCACTCACTCCGGCCAAGTAATTCAAACATCTGGTGATGTTTTGGACCCATTATCTGCTTCCTCAACAGTTGAATTCGATCCACAAAAGTTTCTACGAGATTTCAATTATGGCCGTATTTCAGAATCAAAAACTGGTCAAACCATTAGGGATTTTACAATAATTGCAGAAGATGATAAAATACAAGAAATTTCTCCTGGTGTTTTTTACAATGTTTGGACCTTCAATGGGACTGTTCCAGGTCCTACAATTCGTGCAACTGAAGGAGATTTGGTTCGCATTCATTTCATTAACAACGGCTCAAAATCACACACGATGCACTTTCACGGAATTCATAAAGCTGAAATGGATGGGGTGTTTGAAATTGTAGGTCCAGGGGGGGGACAATTTACTTACGAATTTGAAGCCGGTCCTGTGGGAGTTCATCCGTATCACTGTCACGTAATGCCACTTGAAGAACATATTTCTCATGGTCTTTATGGTGTTTTCATAGTAGATCCAAAAGAAGGGAGGCCGGCAGCTGATGAAATGGTTATGGTTCTAAATGGATTTGACACTGATTTTGATACTGACAACAATTTCTATGCGGCTAATACAATTCCATTTTATTATCAACATCATCCGATCCAAATTAAAACAAATAAACTAATTCGTATCTATGTTGTAAATATGGTTGAGTTTGATCCAATTAATAATTTCCACCTGCATGGAAATCTATTCCATTACTATCCTACAGGAACTGATACTGTACCTTCAACTTTTACAGATATGATAACTCTATCCCAAACTGAACGTGGAATTATGGAATTTCAATATTCATATCCTGGAAAGTACTTATTTCATGCCCATAAAGTTGAATTTTCTGAAAAAGGCTGGACTGGTTTATTTCTAGTTCAAAACCCTGAGGATAGCTTAGTAGATTAGTATGAACCAAAGATCATCTCAAATTCGCACAGTTGTAAGTGGTTTAATTCCGTTTGTCTTTCTTGTCATAATGATACTTTACTTATTTGGCCCTGGCTCAAATTTACTAAAATTTGGCATCGCTTTACCTGAGATAACTATTGAAAAAGTTGAATTTTTTGATTCAGAAATACACGCTACAGTAAGAAATACTGGTCCAATTCCTGTGAAAATAGCAATGGCCGATGTTAATGATCGAATCCAACCTGCTGCAATAGAACCTGATAAATCACTAGAACGATTTGAAACCGCCCTTGTAAGAATTCCTTTTTCTTGGAATAAAGCAGAACCGTACACAATTGGAATAACACTTGATGATGGTTTACGTTTTGATAAATTTATTGAAGCTGCCTCTCCTGCAATTAAATCTGATTACAATTTAGCTGGATTTTTTGCTATAATTGGAACTTATGTGGGAATTATCCCTGTAATGATCGGATTACTTTGGTTACCATTTATCAAAAGAATTGGAAAAAACAAGTACAATTTCTTTCTGGCATTAACCGTTGGACTGTTAGTCTTTTTGGGTATTGATGCAATGCAGGAAGGCTTTGAAGTATCACAAAAAAATCTCTCAATTAATTTTAATGGAGGATTGCTAATTGCAACTATTACTTTACTTTCATTTCTTGGCTTGTATTATTCTGCTGAAAAACTAACTTCTAGAACTAAACTTTCAATCGATTCCAAACCACTCGCCATTGGATTGATGATTGCAATTGGAATAGGACTGCATAATCTTGGCGAAGGATTAGCTATTGGGGCTGCTGTAGGTTTGGGGCAGGTAGCTTTAACTACTTTTTTGATTGTTGGGTTTGCACTTCATAACACCACTGAAGGACTTGCAATTGCATCGCCAATTGCTAAAACCAAATCCCCAATATCTAAAATAATTATTCTGGGTTTAATCGCGGGAGCTCCAGCTATTTTAGGTACTTGGATTGGAGGATTTTTCTACTCTCCATATACTGCAATAGTCTTCTTGTCTATAGGTGCAGGAGCAATTTTCCAAGTTGCACTAGTAATTTTGAAATGGCTTTACCAAAGTGAACAAAAACTTGTACAGGCATCTATTGTGTCTGGAATTGGAGTCGGAATGCTTATCATGTATCTTACAAGTATTTTGGTTTGATTTTTCAAATCGGTTCGGGGTGTATTGTAATTACAGCATTTTTAATTTCTGCTCTAATAACATGTTCAATTTCTGAAGTCAGATCATGAACTTTTTCAATGGATAATTCTTTATCAAATGAACAATCAATATCAATTTTAAGAATATTTTCAAAATTTAGAGAAACTATACGGCCTATCTTTCTTATTACTTTATATTTTTTTAAAATTTCCCTTATTTTCTCTTCAGTAATCTTATCTTCCACGTTTAAATTTATTGGAACAATAAGAAATGGCTCAAGATGAATAGTTACATGTTCAATTTCAGGTATGTTTTCTTTAATTTTTTGTTCTATTGCTTCTGATATTTTATGAGCAGAATATAGGTTAATTTCTCTATCTACCATTACGTGTAGATTTGAGTACGTCTTTCCTTTGGTTTTATGAGATATTATATTGTGAACTTCCATGACGCCATCTACACTTTTTGCAATATCGTTAATCTTTGCATCAAGAGGGACATTCTTCCAATCTGGCTCAAAATGAATGGTGATTGCTGCATTTGACATCTTATTTTTAATATTATTTTCAACTTTGCTGCTAATTTCATGTGCTCTATCAAAACTTGTATCTCCTCTCAGTGAGATTGTGACATCCGCAAATATTGTTTCCCCTGATCTTCTCATTAGGATTGCATCTACTCCTATCACTCCCTCAGTATTTGTAACAATCTCTCTCACTTTTTTTACAAGCTCTGGAGATATGATATCTGTAAGATCTAGTGCTGTTTTGTAAATTAATTTAATACTGAGAAACGCTAGAAATACACCTAAAATTAATGCTGCAAAAAAGTCTCCATTATAGAACCCATATGATACTAGTATAATTCCTACAATTGCAACTATTGTTGAACCAAGATCCATAAATGCATGGTAAAAATCAGCTTTGAGTGTAGTTCCTCCAATTTTTCTAATTGATTTTCTGAGAAGAATTATTCTAAAAATATCTATTCCTATTGTATATAGTCCACCTATG
>JAEMQG010000069.1 GCA_022758935.1 Candidatus Nitrosopumilus sp.
GGCGAAACTTTCAATGAAGGAAGGGCAACAATAGAATATGATAGAACTTTTGATGGAATAGAATCTGTCACTCTATTTGATCCAAAGCATGTTCTTGGAGGAGTAAATGTAACTGCATCTACTACAAACTGTAGCACTCATAATAATTCAAAATGCCTTGAAGTGACATTTGATCACATCTTTAGGGAATCACTAGAGTACAACATGGTGGCAACAAACATTTGGGATTTTGAGCGAAATGGCTGGCAGAATTACTTTAATCACGGAATACAGATTGCAGGGGAATCAATGAATCCTCCCAAGGAATATTCTGGTATTTACAAAGGTCATATTTACCACCTAACTGAAACTGGGAAAAATACAGCAATAGATGATAATGGAAATAACTGGACCTTTGATAAAATTTGGAATCGTGATTACATCAAATCAATAACTATTGATAGTGATATTTTGAATCAAAACAAAATACATGCAATAGAGCAACTTGGATTCCAGTATTCAGACGGTCAGGAAATTTTCGGATTTAATAGAATGGATCATAGATTTGCAGACACCAAGAACCAGCAACAAATTGAAGCACAAACCATTATGAACAGTCTATGTCCTGGGTGTCACAAGGAACCTTTTGAAAAGATTAATGACATTTTCTCATATGACATGCCAACTAGATACTCTAAACTAGATAATCCTGAAACCATAACTCTAATGAATCTAGAGGATCAAAAGGCTCGTCAGTTTTTACAAGAATTTTTTAAAAAAATATACCCTGACAATTTTGATGACTAGGGTTATTTGGCAACTTGAAATTTAGCAACATCGCATAAACCAAAACGAATAAAACGATATTATGTATTTTTTATATTCTCTAACCTCCACGATTTCCTAAATCCTTAAGTTGAAATAATATCCGATAAAATTATTGTCTGACAACGAATCTGAATTTACAGAAATTAAATTCGTGGCAGAAAAAGTATATGCTCATTATTGGCCACTTGATACTCCAAAATGGAGCGATTTCATAAACAAGCAAGTCGATCAAGATCTGAATAAAAATAAAGCAAAAAAACACATAGTAATCAAAAGTAAAACCATCCTAATTGACAATTATGAATTCAAAGACATCAAAAAAATAGGATTAACCATACCGTTATTTAAAAAACAAAGCACACTGATATTTGAGGGTAATTTTGGAGAGTTCTTTGCTCACATACACATTACTACCAAAGTAGAAGACTATCTAGAAATTTTCAACAAACTTATGCATTGGAGGTCAAATCATTTTCCAGACGACATGCCACATTAAATTATTTTTTTATGGCAGATAATCTATTTACCAAATCAGTTGAGGTAATTATTCCAATAACTTTTGCATCTTTAACTACTGCAAGCTTGCGAATTCTTTTTGATGACATTTTTCTAGCTGCATCCAGCATTGACTCATTTGGACTTATTGTTTGCAAAGGCATTGATGCTACTTTACCTACTGGTGTATCCAAGGGACAATTGTATGCGGCAATTTTAGTTGCAAAGTCTCTATCCGTAATGATTCCTATGGGTAATGAATCATTTTTTACCAAAACGGCTCCTATTCCCTGCTCCATCATTTTTGCTATTTGATATACCGTTGTTGAAGAACTAGCTATTATCAGTTCTTTTGACATTACATCTTTAACTAATGTCTCTGACAGCATTTTTTCTAAAGCATTGTCACTTGAAGAAATTCCTTGTTTTTTAGATAAACGCTCACCTTCTACCCAACCCCCACATGAAGCACAAATTAGCATCCCATCCTCATCCTCATAATTTTCTGAATCTGGAGGACACTCACATTTCAGAATTTGCATGGTTACTACATGGAACAGTGATATTATAATTTGATTTTAAAAATCTTAAAATTTGTTTAACGTGATCGATCATTTCAATCATATGTTCATATTTCACACAACTGACAATAAATTCAATGGTCAACACAAGGAACCATGGAAGAGAAAAAAGAAAAAGACAGAGAAAAATTTAGAAAAAAAATAGCCAAAGATGATGTCATGGTCTTTACTTGATATGACTGGTGAAATTCTGGATAACCTAAATTCGTTGTATGTTCCAATGTACCCAGATAGATCAAATGATGAACTATCTGAGACATGTGGAAAATTGCAAGAAATACAAAAAAAGCAAAAGGCAGAATCTGATATCGAGATTCACAATCCTGAAGATCAAATGATCAAACTGCGATTGAAAACTAGACTTAATCTATTTTCTTAGAAAAAATTATTTGATTTATATAAGATTTAGGAGGTTTCCTAAAATCAAATTTACGTCTAAATATGTTTAAGAAACTTGACCAAATACCTCAATGATTTATAAGACGATTCTCGATTTTTTTCTTTATGGCAAAGGTATACGATGTACCATCTGATATGTTGATTAGTAAATTAGCAAATATTCTAAAAAATGAAGATATTCCTGCTCCTTCTTGGATTCCATTTGTAAAAACTGGTGCTCATGCAGACAAACCTCCTCAAGATAGAGAATGGTGGCACACAAGATGTGCATCATTAATGAGAAAAATCTACCTTCATGGACCACTTGGAATTAATGAACTGAGAAAAATCTATGGGGGTGGAAGACCCTCTGGATATGGAGCTGCTCATCATAAAGATGCAGGTGGTGCAATAATTCGAAATGCCATTCAAGGATTAGAAAAACTAGGATATGTTGAAAAAATTGAGAAAAAAGGTAGAGTTATTTCAAAACATGGAATGAAAAAACTAGACAGACTATCAACAGAAATTCTAAATGAACTTATCAGTAAAAATCCTCAACTGAAAGTATACTCTTAGATTTAAAATGAGTTTTCCTGAATCAGCAGATCCTCATGATAAACAAAATCAAAACATTTCTGCACAAAAAGAGCAAATTCTAAAACAAATTCTTTCACCAGAAGCAAGGATGCGATTAAATAATATCAAAATGGTTAAACCAGAGCTATCAGATCTAGTGGAACAATATCTAATAGGTATGGCTAGCCAAGGAAAGATGGATTCTCAAATAAGTGATGAGCAACTCAAACAAATTTTGTTATCTATTCAACAACCAAAACGTGATTTTAAGATAAACCGCATATAATCTCAGAGAAAATATAATTAGGGGTATAGTTCAAAATGATTCATGAAAGGTGTAGTTTATGAAGAATATGCACCTGATGATAATTTTGCAAAAATATTAAAAGTCAAAGAAATAAGCGATCCAAAACCTAAAGCAGACGAAGTAGTTTTCAAGGTAAAATCTGCTGCTCTAAATTATAATGATATTTGGGGAATGAGAGGTGCACCAGTACCAGTTCCATTGCCGCATATCTCTGGTTCTGATGCAGCTGGAGATGTAATCGCAGTAGGTGAGGATGTAAAAAATATCAAAGTTGGTGACAAGGTAGTTTCACATTCTAACATGTCATGCAGAGTTTGTAAAGCATGTACTGATGGTAGGGAATTTGATTGTGTTAATAGAATTATCTGGGGGTTTCAGACTGGTCCAAATTGGGGCGCTTTTTCTGAAATTACACATCTTCCCGAAGTCAACATTTCAAAAATTCCACAAGGCGTAAGCTATGATGAAGCAGCTGCTGCTTCAATGACTCTTTTAACATCTTGGCATATGCTAGTCGGCAGAGCAAAAATTCGTCCTGGACAAACTGTATTGATTATGGGTGGAGGTTCCGGAGTTGGAAGTTTTGGAATTCAAATCGCAAAGTTATACAACTGTGATGTTATTGCAACTGCCAGTCCTGATAAATTGGATAAATGTCTAGAATTAGGCGCTGACTTTGCAGTAGATCATAGAAAAGAAGATTGGTATAAAGAAGTCAGAGCAATTTCAAAAGAACTAGCAAAGAAAAAAGATGAAGCGCCTGGAATTGATGTATCATTTGATCACATTGGTCAAACTCACTGGAATCAGCAACTTACACTACTAAAGTATGGTGCAACGCTGGTTTCATGTGGTGCAACTACCGGCTATGATGCAAAAACTGATCTTAGACATGTATTCTTTAAAGGAACAAATATTCTTGGTTCAACACAAGGAACTAAAGCAGAATTAGATCAAGGTCTATACTGGATGGGTCAAGGAAAAATTAAAGCAGCAATAGATTCTGTTTATTCATTTGAACAAGCAGCAGAAGCCCATACAAAGATGTTAACCGGTAAAGGACTCTTTGGCAAAATCTTAATCAAGCCAGAGGGCGCATAATTATTTAATGA
>JAEMQG010000166.1 GCA_022758935.1 Candidatus Nitrosopumilus sp.
AATTAAAAAGGAATGAATTTATTGATTCATCAACATATTGAAATCAAAATGGAATTGTCTGGAGGCAATTTATGGTATCTTTTACAGATAATTGTAGGTTGATTGGAGGTGTCATAGTATATTTCATATTAAGACATGATGATCCAAAGAAAACAAAAAAATATTTGTACATAGGAATTAGTATGGCAATAGTTTGAATTACTGCCAATATTTTGGCATTTACACAGATTCCACGGTTGGTGCCAGATTTCAGTGTAAATGTCTAAAAATAAGGCAGCAAAACACAATGCAAGTAAGCATAGTTTTACATTATTTCTTAATTCGAATTTAGAAATATTCAAAATTTATAGTGTGGCACATTCCAAATTTAGAATCATATATGCCTAAAAAGAACACACCAACATGACTAATTCCAAAATGAGCGATAGTGTAGAACGATGGCTAATACATGATAGTTATTCATTTGAATCAATTAAAAACGCTGAAAACAATTTCCAGATCCTAGTAAAACATGCTGGTACGCATGGAATCCCAGTTGAAATATTTGAGCCAAAATCACAGCCAGGAGTTATTGTAATAGGCGCTAAAGTAATAATGGGAAATAATCAGATTGCAAGATATTTGGGATTTAACGATGAGGAAAAAACTAGATTTGAAAAAAAAATAGTTGATTTTTGTAATTCAATTCAAGCAGTCAATCGAGTGATCACAGAAGATGGTAAGAAAAAGGTAGGGATTTTTGTAGTATTAGATAACAAAGAAAACATAAACCAACAGACGTTTTTTGACGCAATTGAGAAGGTATCAGAAATGCATGAAAAAACTGCACGTTTTTTGCTGAAAACATTCTAAAAACAGGTGCCAAATAATTCAGTCACACTTAGGAAGAGTCTAATTTTCTGTGTGTTAAAAATTATACGTTGGTCATTAGTAAAAAGAACAGTAATTAATCATGGATTTGTCATCAATATTGGATATGGATTCAATCATGAATGTTGCAACAGATATTCTAGATAAGATAGCGACTAGCACAGGGTTAGTTGATCAGATCATTTCATCAGTTAAGAGATATTGATTAAATTCTGTAAAACCCATATTAGTATTTCAAAATAATTAAAAAGACGGTTTTTTGAAAACTAGTCATAAAAGCTAAACCCCCCAGTAATTTTCTATCAAATAGGCACAATACCATATTATCAAAACCATTCATTTTTTGGGGGGGTTTAACACTTATGCCCACCCGTGAAAAGCAATCACAAAACCACCTAGATGTCCCAGCTAAACATGTGTAATGTTTTTTATCTAGGCATGAAAGCTAATCCCCTCCAAAATAAAGAAAAAAAGGAAATTTTGGATTTAAAATAGACCCATTAGGATGACAAGTGGGCATCTCGGTGGGTTTTGAAGAATGTGATTTAATGACTAATACAGAATGCAAATATCAGTGGAACTGGAATTATTCCAGAAATTACTATGATTTTGAGATGTCTTTTTTCTCTAATCTCTTGAATTTGTCCATACCCAACATAGTCTTAGGTTATTTTTAATTTATCAGGTAAATTTTCAGAAAATTCATACTGAATTTTGTTAGTTATTACACGTATTTTTTGCATTTTACGCTTCAACTATATGCCGAATTTTTCAGAACAGATCATGGTACGAATTGGGCTAGTCATTGTGATTGGAGTGATCGTAATTTCAATGGCAGTTGCAATGTACACATACACCCAATATCAGACAAATTTTATCATTGTAAAGGCAGGAGAGCCAGTAATTGTTGGTCCTGTAGAATACATGATAACATTTGATGGAACTCATAAAGGAAACGAAAAGACAATTCCGACAAATACGTTTGTAAAGATCAAAATAAGTGCAAAAAACATCAGTGATGAAAAAACCAGAATTTCAAGAGGTCAATTTTATCTAATTGATGAAAAACAACAAAAACATCAACCAGTGTATGGTGAATTTTCTACAGAAGATCTGTTGGATTTATGGTTAGACCCAAACAAGTCAGCAACACTCACTACGCAATTTGATATTCCATATGATGAACAGAAACAATACAATATCATAATTCGTCCATCAAAACAACAGTCATCAGTTGATGCAGCATTAATTTGCATTACTAATTGTTGATCGTAAAAAATGTTAAATTTTACTAGTGTTGAGGTAACTATGGTATCTATACACATACAACCACAGGATAAGGCACTATACATGACAATAAAGCCAGAAGAACAGTAGCAGGAAAAAAGCGGCATATGTGGGAAAAAGAAATTTGGCAATGAATGCAACTGACGTAGATAAAATGGTATTTAGAAGAAAATGAGGCAAAGCAGTAAAAATAGATATGCAACTTGTGAGGGAACGGTGACGAGACAGATTTAGGAAGAAAAGTTGCTGGCAAGATGTTGCAAGAAAAGTAGTAAGACGCCGTTAACTACTTTTCCTTTCTTTTTTATATTAATTTCAATGACATAAAATAATATTTCTAAATTCGAATTTAGAAATATTATGTCTACTCATCACTTATTTTTAATTCAGGCATAACAAAAACACGTTTGGGAGTTATTTTAAGAATTATTCTTTTTTCACCGTCTCTTTTGAACGGATAGTGATTTTTTCCCATGTATTGTTGGGTTAGTTTGTCGGCATGTGTATAATCATAATCAGGAATTATTTGTATGACAGTTCCTTGAATTGTGGTCATATCAAGAGGATTGTCATTAGAGACGACAGAAACTGCAACACGTGGATCACGTAGTATATTTTTATGCTTGATTCTACCTTCTGCAGTATTTACCAAGATATATCCAGAATCATAGTTGGCCCAAACGGGTGAAAGTTGTGGGCTTCCATCTTTCATTATAGTTGCAATAAAAACAATGTTCTTTTTCTGAAATAGTTTTTTTGTTTTTTCTTCCAACATTTACCACATTTCTAAAGATTCATCATTCCAAGTTATTTTTTGTTGAAAGTTTTTCATATAAAAGAACATCTAGTTAGATGTGGTCGATTCATGCTTTGTTGGAATTCTCCATGATATTGGTCATAGCACGATTCATAATTTCCATCACCAAATATTGTGAATAACCTTCAGAGTTCTCACCTTTAGTTTTTTTGGATTTGATAGTTTTTGGAGTAATGTTTCTCAGAATTTTTTCAATTTTTACAGAGGTGTGGTCAATTATTTTTGAGTATTTTGATTCAAAATCATCGGGTGCAGCATAGCCAAGTAATTTTGTAGATGTGCTGTAAAATTTGGTAATCGCGCCACGCGATTCTTCAATTTTGGCAATTTCAATTAGGCCGGATTCTTTTAAAATATCAAGATGGTGTCGGACAGTAGTTAGTGCTTTTTTGTACCCTGTCTTTTTTAGCTCATTTGAAATCTGATCTGCAGATAATGCACGATGGTATAGAATTTCAATGATTTTTGAACGTGCAGGGTCTTCAATTGCACGTGCGTGCTTTACGCTTGTTGTAAGTATGCGATTTACTTTGATTTCTTTTTCTAGTAATGTAGACATGCTGATAATTACTTTAATTCTGATCTAAAAGATCCTTGTATCATATTTTTTTGTCTAATAGCATCGATTTTTTCTTGCTATCACAATACTGAGACTGCTATCAAAATAACATATCCGCTATTAACAATATTGTAGCATATGCAATAATTATCATCACCACTATCATAATTATAATATCGCTGTGATAATTATTGTAATACTACAAGATATTTTAAAAAATGAAAAAACACACAATGTTGAAAAAAGAATTACCACGTAGAAGCAAATGTTGTAGTAAGACGTGTTTGAAAATGGTTCAAAAATAAAATTCGAGTTGGACTTTATTTTTCCACATACTCAAGTTAGATAAAAAGAATTGAAAAAATATTACAACTATAAAGTTTGTCCGGTTAGTTTTTCATATGCGGTGACATATCGGTTTGTCATCTTTTGAATTATTTCGTGTGGAATTGTAGGTGCTACTGGTTCTTTTCCTGCATCTCTTGCGTCATCGAATTGTTTTTGATAGCCGTGTTCTGTCAACCAATCACGCAGAATCTGTTTATCATATGCCTCTTGTGTTTTACCAACTTTGTATGATTCCCTTGGCCATAATCGGTATTCATCAGGACCAATTGAATCGCCCAACGTAATTTTTCCATTCAAAATTCCAAATTCAAGTTTCAGATCAGCTAAAATGAATCCAGCATTTTCAGCAATTTCAGCCATGCTGTTGTAGATATTAATAGAAGTTTTTTCTAGCCAAGCATATTGTTCATCAGTAACTAGTTTCATTCCCAAAGCTTTTTGTTTGTTAATTGGAATATCATGCTCTGATTTTGTAGTTGGATCAAAGATTGGTTCTAAAAGTTTTGCAGCAAGTGTAGTATCTGTACCTTCTGGAAGAGTCGTTTCACCTTTTTTCCATCGGTTTACCAGACTACCATAAAAGTAACCTCTCACAACACATTCGATTGGAAGCATCTTCATTTTTTTTACTATAATTTCAGTATCAGATTGTCTTTTAACAAAATGGTTAGAAACAGGAATCTCATTAAACCAAAACTCTGCAAACTTGCACAAAACCTTACCTTTTTGTGGAATGTATTCTTTGAATTTAACGTCATATGCAGAAACTCTATCTGAGAACTTGAAGAGTAGTGTCTCACTATCAATATCATATAGATCCTTTACTTTGCCAGAGGTTAGAAATTTCAAACAGACAGCCTACGCTCTAATTGAATTTAACTGCTCGGAAAATACTCTGAGAATCCATCATGTCTACCACCTTGTGTAATACTCACTGCTTTATTTGCAAAAATGTCATTATCGACATTAATCATCACAGATTCCAATTGGCCATCAGATGGTCTGAATAAGATCTTTTGGACTGATTTTAGAGTGTCGATATCAAGTGCATGATCTACTCCAAAATTCACATTGATTTTTGTCAATGGCAAAGATCAGTGTTTTGAATACAAGATACATCATTGGATTCCAAGTATTTAAGATACAATGAACATAGACAGCATAGTAATCAAAATTGGTCAGACACTAGACTCTTTTTTAAATCCTTAATTTTTAGAAAATTTTGAAAGTATTGATTTAACAATGATTTACTTAAGGATTTAAAAAACAAAAAAATTCAAACAAAATTGACAGACCTAATTAACAATAATTAATTTATGTCTAATGATATTCTCGATACATCAACATATAATGAGAAAATATACTTAACAATCAAGATTATTTATTGTAATATCAATCCAAAATGCAATTATGTCTTTAATTTTTTTGGTAGTAGTTGATTTATTGTTAATACTTGAGAGATTAACAAAGATGTAATTTTTTTGATGATTCTGGAGTATGTGTAATTTTTAGAAAATATTCAAAGTTGCAACACCAAAGTAAAATCCTGCACCAGTCAAGGCTATGCTCCAGACACATGATCCTATCAGCGTAAAAATCAAAAATTTGATTGGCTTCATATTAAAAATTCCTGCAGGAATTGATACCAATTCTCTAATTCCAGGAATCATTCTGCCTAGCACTACAGATTTATCTCCATATTTTTCAAACCAGTGATCAGCTTTTTTCAAACTACTTTCTTTTATTTTTATATATTTTAGATATTTTGTTAGTCCCACCCGACCCAACCTTTTAGATATGATGTAAATAATAAAACCGCCAGCGGTGGCACCTACACCGCCAGTTATTCCAACTCCTAAAATATGAATTGGCCCCATTCCATTTTTTAATATTTCGTATCCAGCTAAGGGAAATACCGCTTCGCTGGGAATTGGTGGAAATACTGTTTCAAGAAACGCCGCTAAAAAAACTCCCGGATAAAGATTTTGGGATATTAATGAGACAACCCATTGAATGAATGATTCTATTTCGCTCAATTTATTTTTCTTCTGTCAAATAGTAATGTAATTCAGTATAACATTCAGTACAGTATTCTTGATCATTTGTATGATCACAGTCATAAACTTTTACTGCTGGGTTATTGCATTTTGCACAGGTTGGCATTCAAGACACACTGGCTTGAGATTTTTTTATCTTTATTGCACCTAATACTGCTATGATTACTCCAACTACAATCAAACTGCCACCCTCTCCTATCATCCTAGCAGAATTTTCTGATTTTAATGCACTGGATATTGAAATAGCTCCACCAATTATTATCAATGCTCCTGTGATTACCAACATTATTCCTAATCCTTTGTATGGTGGTTTTTTTGACATGAAAAAGGCAATGATGGATAAAATCACGGGAGGGAATCCAAATACCACCCCACGTGTCATGGCATTAAATGGCAAAAATCCATTTCCGGCTGTTGTTCCGCCTGCAATTACATCCGCACCATAAATTACAAGCAGCATAATTGAAATTCCCGAAAGAATGTGCGGAAGTGAAAATGACATGTTTAATTTCTTTATTGATATTTAATAAACCTATTAGAGTACCTGACTAAATAGAATTTACGGTCACTTTATCTTTTAGAGTTTCCAGTTTTTTCAGCAACTGTTCTGTTGTTTCACCTTCTTTTCCGACCAAATTAAAATGACCTAATTTTCTTAAGGGTTTAGTAATTTTTTTACCATACATTTTAAGAAAACAGTTTTCTGCTAAAAGATCTATTGGTTTGTATTCGCCTTCAAAATTCTTTGGTCCCAAGATGTTGTACATTATTGTTGGATGTTTGAGATCTGTACTGCCTAAATCTAATCCCAGAATTGCTTTAAGATGTTGTTCAAATTGAGATGTATCACTTGATTGTAATGTGTGATGGCCAGAATTGTGTACTCTTGGAGCAATTTCATTTATTATGATTTCATCGTTTTGAGTAACAAACATCTCTATTCCAAAAACACCCGCTCCTTTTAAAACGCCCATTGTTGTTTTGGCGATTTCTTCTGTACGTTTTGCTACTTTTTCAGATACTCTGGCAGGAGCTATTGTTTCTCGAAGTATATTGTCTTCATGGATATTTTCTACAACAGGGTATATTTTGATTTGTCCTTTTGTATTTCTAGCTCCAATTACAGATACTTCCATTTTAAATGGGATAAATTTCTCAAGCATTAGATTTTGCTTATCAAAATAATCTAATGCGTTTTGAATTTGTTCTGAAGAATTAATTTTAAAATTACCTCTTCCGTCATATGCATCACGTCTAGCTTTGAGTAATGCCGGATATCCAAATTTTTTTAACCCTTGTTCTAAATCCAATATAGTTTCTATTTTGATAAATTCTGGAACAGGGAGGTTATTTTGTAATAAAAATGATTTTTGTAAAAATTTATCTTGAATTATTTTTAGAGTTTCTGGTGAAGGGTTGATTTCTGTGTTTTTTTCAACGGATTTTAACACTTCACTGTCTCCTGACTCTATTTCATATGTTATGATATCTGATTTTTTGGCTAGTTCAATTATGGCATTTTTGTCTTTATAATCTGCGATTATCTGTTCAGCACCAACTTGTGATGCAGGACAATTTTCAGTAGGATCCAATACGATTACTTTGTAGATATGTTCAGGTATTTTCTGCGCGGCTTCAGTTATCATCATTCCAAGCTGTCCGCCTCCAATTATACCTAATATCTTCCCCATTGTGATTTTCCTGATTTACTATTAAAAATATCTAATGCCAATTTACGCAAATCAATTATTCCAAAATAGGCTCAAATCATTTGAGTGTAATTCAAAATTACACACATAACATAAACTACAAAAATTGAGAAAAAGATGTATTGGCACATTGTATGTCAGATGAATCAGATATGGAAAATCTGTTAAAAATGACAGACAGAATAATGAATAGGTTAAAAAGTCAATTAACACATGAGAATCAAAAACATCGATTAATAAAATCGCAAACATGATGAATTATCAATGTATGTCACATGAAACCTGATTTCAGCCATATAGATAATAACTCGATTTAATTTTCTAGTAATGTTGAGAGATACAAAGAGACCCATGGTGGGAATCATAATGGGATCAAGTTCGGATTCTAGAATAATGAAAGACGCTGCTGAGATTCTAGATGGATTTAAAATAAAACATGAAGATCAAATCATTTCTGCCCATAGAACGCCAACTAGATTAGACGAGTATGCCAAACATGCAGAAAAAATGAATTTTAAGGTAATTATTGCAGGTGCAGGTGGAGCTGCGCATCTTCCAGGAATGATTGCATCGCACACAGTAATTCCCGTAATAGGAGTACCAATAATGGTATACAATGATAAGGAATCTGAAAAAACAGACAATGTAAAATTTTCATCTTTTGGGGGATTGGATTCATTGCTTTCAATTTCAGAAATGCCGTCAGGTTCGTCGGTTGTTGCAGTTGGTGTAAATAAAGCAGGAAATGCGGGAATTTATGCAGTGAAAATTTTAGCAAATGAGTTTCCAGAGTTAAAAAAACAATTAAAAGAACACAGAACAAAAAACCATGATTTGGTGTTAAAAGAGTCAGAACAGATGAAAAAACATGGTCTTAGAAAATTTGTTCAGAAAAAATTTAAATAAATTTCAAGTCAACAATCTAAATTGAATATTTTTCTTTTTTAATGTTTCAATTAATTTATTTGATTGCTCTTTACCTTGTGTTTCTAAACTTAATGTAACTCCTGCAGAACCGGCACTGATGTTTGAACTTAATCTATCATGTACTACCTCAACAATATTTGCATTAGCTGCACTGATTTCATCTACAATTTCTTTAAATGCACCAGGTCTATCAGGCAACAAAATAGATAATTTCAGTAATCGTCCCATAGCAGCCAAACCTTTGTCTACTATTTGTCCTAAAAGATACATATCCACATTACCACCTGCTAATATTGCAACGACTTTTTTTCCAGGAGAGGGTTTTTTTGAAATCAGATAAGCTAGACTAGCAGCTCCAGCAGGTTCAACCACAAATTTCATTCGCTCCATGAGCAAAAACATTGCTTTGATTATTTCAGAGTCATCAACTAATACTATTTCATCGATTAATTCTTTAATTATTGAAAATGTTATCTGTCCAGGGATTTTCACAGATATGCCATCTGCGATGGTTCTTTCACCACCACTTGATGTCAAGGAACCATTCTTGAGTGATTCGAACATTGCTGGAAATGAACTTGATTGGACGCCAACTACTTTGATATTTGGATTATTTTTCTTAATGGCAATTAATATTCCAGCCGCCAATCCTCCACCCCCAATTGGAACATAGATTTCGTCGACATCAGGTAGATCCTCTAAAATTTCCAATCCTATTACTCCCTGAGCAGATATTATTTGCGGATCGTCAAATGCATGAATCATTGTTGCACCCGTTTCGTGGGCAATCTCTTTTGCTTTAGCTGATGATTCATCATAGTTTGTTCCGGCTAAAATTACATTTGCCCCATATCCTCTAGTTGCAGCAACTTTTGCAGGTGATGCATTTTGTGGCATTACAATAGTGCACGATATTTTTTCTAATGCAGATGCAAATGCTACACCCTGTGCATGATTACCAGCAGATGCTGCAACTACCCCGTGTTTTTTTTCAGTAGTACTTAGTAGTCTAATTTTATAATATGCGCCGCGAATTTTAAATGAGCCAGTTTTTTGTTGAAATTCTGCCTTTAGATAAATTTGTGAACCTGTTAGTTTACTAAAAGTCGGTGAATGTATTAATGGTGTTTTTCTTATTTCATTACCTCTTAATGAATTCGCATCCTGTATTTCGTCATATGTTGGATTCATCAGAAATTTTGCTAGTTGGTAGACATATTTGACTTCTTCCATTACAAGATTAGAGTATTAATCAATTTTTATGCACAAATGAAGAATAAGGCAAATAATTTTAGAGTACATTATTTTATATCAAGAGATCTGACATACCAGTATAGATGGTTGCCTTAATCTTAGATTCATAGTGTTTATTAAAATAATTCAAGATAGTAACACATTGTGTTACCGCGATAATAAATTAGAAAATTCATCTAGTCGTTTTACAATTTTTTCTCCAACAGAATCAGGTATCTTTCGAGGATCAAACAAGCCCTCTTTTGATTTATTTCGAATAAATTCAATATCAAAAGTACAGAGACATCCTTCTTCTCCTGTAATCAATCGCGTATCATCAATCAAGACAGGACTGGTTTGATATGTTTCAACTAACAGATTATCTAATTCATTAAACAGATTTATTTTTTTATTGGATAGATCTTTGAAATCTCCCTCAGTGTCATTTTCAATTTCATTGTAAATTTTTTCTCTTAATTCGTCATTTTCATAAAATATTTCAAATAGTTTTTGATAGTCAAAGTCTTTGTACCCCTTTTCTTTTAATTTTTCTAAGACATGTTCATCACTGTTATCTGACAATTGCTGCTCTTTATTTTTTGTTAAATCCACTATTTCAGATAATTCTTTTTGATATTGCATAACACGTTGATCTGGTTTGTAATATAACAGCACGTGATATTGTAATGACATGTGTCCTGAGATGAGGTAGTTTCCTTCTCTAATTTCAAATTTGGTAAAAATTCTTCTGAGATCATCATTTTTCGAAATAGTTACATCCTGTACTGACCAGCCTTTCAAATTTTTTATTATGTCTTGACAAAAATTAATCACTTTGGAAGGATCAAAAGTTTTTTGTTCCGTAATTGTTGCATCTCCCATCATTACTTTGACATCCACCATTTTAGTAAGATCTGTTAACTTTGTAAGAAATGAATGCTGAATTTCATCATTTTTTTTATTAAGAAATTGCATGAATTCATTTGACGATCTAGTACCCAGCCTCATAAAATCTAGGAGATTCTACTGCCCTTAAACCTTACAGATAGTATCTCTTAAATAGAAATTTATGCCAAATTCAAATATATGTTTGCTGAAATTGTCAACAATGATCCTTGTAACATGATAATTGTACTAAGCCATCATCAAACAAATAATAAAATAAAAAAAGCATTGTCTATAATTACTATTTTCTCCTAAATGATGTGATAAAATTGTCTAGAAATAACGAATTCAATAAATCTCAGATTGAAAAAAAAGATGATGTCCAAAATAAACAATCAACCCCTGATTTAGTAGATATGGTACTTAGCTTAAAAGATGAAAAGTCAATAGATTCTGAAACAATAATTCTAGAAACACAAAAACGAGTTTGGGCTGCATTAAAGACAGGGTATGAATATTCAGGCATTACCAATGAATCTGAAAAATTCCTAAGAAAAAATGTGTTTGCCAAAATTGACATGATAGTACTTTATGTTGATTTAGTTGGTTCAACTACAATGGCTTTAGAACTATCCGAAGAAAAATTAGCAATTATCATCAGTTCATTTTCTCAGGAGATGGCATCTGTAATTAGTCTTTATGGTGGTTACGTTTTAAAATTTGTAGGTGACGCAGTTATTGGTTTTTTTCTCGCCTCCGAAAACCCACTTACAGCATCAGATAAAGCAGTTAGTTGCGCAAAATCCATGATAACAATAATACAAAAAGGGATTAATCCTATTTTGAATCAATATGACTATCCTGATTTAATGGTAAAAATAGGAGTTGATTTTGGACAGAGCATAGTTGTAAGATATGGTTCAAATCCAGAACAATCACATGTAGATTTAATGGGACCTGCAATGAATATTGCTGCAAAAATTCAATCTTTGGCAAAACCAAATCAAATTTTAATTGGCGATGATGTTTATCGTAAATTACATCCAGTTTCACAAAGGTCATTTAAAGAAATTAACTGGAAAAAGAAAGAATGGAAGTATCGCTCCAGATTAACTGGTGAAATTTACAAAGTTTATGAATATGTTCTTTAAACAGTAAATCGTCCAGGACATTCAACATGTTCGTAATGATGCTCGGTGAACTTTTCCCCTATAACATAAATTACAATTTTATGTAGATCCTTTTCCAAGATATCTTTTTTGCATCGAATGCATGTTTTTGTTGATTCTGTCATGCGTATTTGCGATCTAAAATAGGAATCTATAAGGATCTGCGATCAGCTCAATTTGAGCTAAAACAACTACAAATTCACTATGCAGTATATCAAACGCCTAATGATAAGGCAAAAATATGGCGATAATAGTTCTAATTTCATGGAAGATGTGTCAATCAATCAACTGAAAAATATCTATGGGTTAAATCCCAACATACCCCAGCTTGCTTTACAATTTCCAAGATTACCACCAGGGTTATTCAATCCTGCATTCAAAATTTATGAAAATCCTATGAAAGAAAAAATTGCTGAAGAAAATGCATCTATTAATAAAAAATTACAGGGGTTTCAGACCTCATATCAAAAATATGCTTCTGGTTTAATGACCATGAACTCATCAGGGATTATTCCTCCAAGCCACCCATTATTTAGCCTACAAAATTCAGTCACTACACTAAAGTTAGAAAACGATAAGTTATTTAAAGAAAATTTAGAGTTAAAGAAAAAATTAGATAGAAAAGAATCCAATCGTCACAGTCAATAAATTAAATTTAGTATGTAAAATATACGAGTCATCAAATAACTTTAATGATCCATTTTTCGATCTGTAAAAATACTTGTTAATTTCAAATACAAGTAATCTTTCAGACATTATTACCTGCACATGTAAAAATATTCTAGTTGCAAAAAAGGTTAGAATTTAGAGATAATCATATCTAAAGATTGTGCATCATTAATTTCTGAAGATAAGATATGTAGATCATATAATATAGAATAGTAATGTTTACTTTTGGACATATTTTTCTTTGAAAATTTTGTATTTAAACACGATGTATGAATTAGTAAATTAACTAGAGCACCATATCCCAAATCATCCACTGTATGATAGGGATAAACATATTTCGCTAAATTCGTTAAA
>JAEMQG010000047.1 GCA_022758935.1 Candidatus Nitrosopumilus sp.
AGAAAATCCCGAAATAGTTATTTGTTCTGGAGATGTAGATTCATCTTAAGTAAAAGCTCCTCATGGAGGAGGAAGATTTGTTGAACAAAGATTTTTTTTCAAACATTATAAAAAATACCCTGAAATAATGGGATATGAATCAGAAATTCTTCTTAGATCTTTAATTTCTAATAAAAAAAATTTTGTTTGTAAAGAAGCAAAGATGATCCATACAGAGAAACTAGGACATGGACATAATTTTGAAGAATTTGGGAGAGGTATGAAATCTTTGGGGTATCATCCTCTTTTTGTGATAGGACGGTGTTTGGTTGAATTTATAAAAAATGGAGAAATTGGAAGAAGAGGAGCATGGAATATGTTTTGGAAGTATATCACTTACAGACCTCAGGCCCAAGGTTATTTTTCCATGTTTCCAAAGGAAATTAGAGAAGAGATTAGAGATTATCAAAGTAAAAGGATTAAACAGTTTTTAAAAGATCCTAGAAATATTATGAAAATGATGCGTGGAATTTAGATCAAGGTATCATTTTCTGATATTTCCTGCGTAATGAAGAGTTTATACCAGATCTCAAATGAAGTTACATGTAATAATTTATTGATGTAACGTATGTCTTGATCATTTGCCTTAATCACTGCAGATTGAATCCATTTGTAGTTTATCCATTGATCTTTTACTATGATAGCATCAGGTGATAGATATTGTGATACAATTTGTTTTCCATATGAATTCCAGAACTTTAACCAATCAGGTGAGAATCCTCTTTTGTTTAAATCAACATAGAATCCTTTTTGATCAATGATTTCACGTAATGGAATCTTACCGAGATTTTTTTCAATATCATATTTTTTTGATGATGGTATGTGACTTGCGAATTTTATTACTTCGCTATCCAAAAACGGAGAAAACCCTTTGATATCAAAATGGGAATATATACGTGAATATGAAGTAATCCAATCATTCATCAGCTTGCCATGATAGTCAGCAAGAAAAACTTGATCAAGTAAACCTAATGGGTTATCAAAATACTTTCTTAACAATTCATAGATTTCATCCCATGAAAAATTAGCTTTCCATCCAAACATTTTGTCCTGATCATCAACCCAATCGCGATTATGACAATTGAGATATCCTATTATCTTATCTTTCCAGCTGGATTGAGTATTAACAAGATCTAAGTATTTCTTGTATCGAAAAACATAACCACCAAATAACTCATCACCCCCATCTCCAGTTATAATAAAATTAGAATATTTTTTTGCTTTTTCTGCTACAAAATACCAATAGTAATTTATTTTTGGTTCTTTTATTATTGAGATTTGTTTTGGTAAATTATTATAAAAATTTTCAAGATGAACGCTTTCAAAATCTGCATTATTTTGTCTTGCAATCTCTTTTGCCTGTTCAACATCAATATCATTGTCAGAAAATCCAAATGATACACAACTGATCTTCATTTCCGGAAACAATTCTCGAAAGAACACCAGTGCTAAAATGGAATCTACACCTCCACTTAATGCCAAGGCTATACGATTTGGTTTTTCATTTTCTACAAAGTGTATTATCCCATTTTTTATACAAGTTTCAAGATTTGTATTCAGATTTTCTATTTTGTTTGGAGTGAAGTCATTAGAATCAAGATCAGGTAATAATTTATGTGGTTGTGGATTATAACGTAGTGTCAGAATATTTTTTATAAATTTTGGATCAATTTCTTTGGTATTTCCCATTTTTTTCTTTGTAAGTGCCGAGTTTTATATTTTCTGAAATTATGGTCCTTGATTTTCTACAGGTACTGACAAAGATGGTACATAATTATGATTAACTTCATAAACAAATACACCAATCATCGGTTGACCTTTCTCTATATTGAAACTTGGAGATGTATGTACGAGCCTTAATGGACCATTACTGTCAGAAGGATATTTGATGTCTTTTACATATATTGGTGTAAAGCCTGGGTGGTATGTTGCAGATTGCTCATTAGTCTGCAAATTTACATATACCAAAGTTGTAAAGGGGAACATTTTTCCTAATAATGTATCATTCCAAAAGTAATCAGTTCCACTAATTCCATCAGAATATAGATATTTTGAAGCATCTACTCCTGCAATTCTCATAAACCACTGTTTTTTTGATTCATCTCCTCCGCCTTCTAGTACGTAAAGGGCTTGATCTTCATTATCAATTGTTAATCTCTGACCTGAAACAAAAACTAGTACATAATCTGCATCCATTTCTTGTAACATTTGCCATGCCTCCTCAGGTGAGCTAAGGAATGTTTTTGCAATATTTTCAATTCGAGTTGAATCTATGGTGGCATTGTCTGCCAATGTAGTTCTTTCAGATAACGTAGTAATCCAGTAACCATAATCCCACCATGCAGCAACTACAGAGTCTTTTGGTGTGTTTGTTTTTATCCATTCCAAAGATTCTTTCCAATCATTTGTAGCAATTGGAAAAGTTGTACCTCCATTCAAAATTGTGGGCGGTAAATCCAATACATTTACCCAAGTTCCATTTACAGGATAAATCAAAGGTATGAGAAGCAACACACCAATTCCTACAAAACAAAAAACCTTTGAAAGAGTTTGCATGTTGAATTTATTTTCAGTAAAATTGATTTTTTTATTTACAATAGTTTTTCCAGATAAAATTTCTCTAGTTAAAATTGATAGTCCGATAGACGCAAGAATTATTATTGAAATAGATGCAAAGAGTTCTAATCGTACAAAAGCTGAACTGACATAAATTCCTGCTAATCCGATTATCAATGCAAATGCAATCATATCATCTTTTATGATTGAAATGTTAAGTGGTGATTTTTTGCCAAGAATTAGCCATATTCCCAAGCCAGAAAATATCATCAAAATAGAATGAAAGAAAAATGATTCAGATATGGTTGTAGTAGCATGCTCAGCAACGGAATCAACTAGAGGAATTGTTGTAGTAAGAAATGGATTTATTGCATTTAGATAACGGAAGCTAGGCATTGGCAAAAAGTTAGATTCTTGATTGACTATAATTAAAAGTGAACCAATGATAATAATGCCAAATAAAAAGACCAGACCGTTTCTAATTTGGTTTTCTATTTTGCTAATTTTTTGAATAAATATACAAGCAACCAAAAATCCTGTTGGTACAATTAATGAAAGCCCTCCTAAACCAGCTACAAACCCAATTCCTGGTCTTTCAAACATTATTGTAGTTAATAGCAACGATGTCACAAAAACAGGAATGCTCCAGATGAGAAATCCATGATCTTTTTTGATAAATGGTAATGCTAAAATGAAAATTCCAATAGGGATGATGAAATACTGTATCCCTCCCCATGATGCAAGACCAAAGCCCAATACTATCCCTCCACCGATTATTTTAGAAAGTGCGACTTTTTTATTTTCAGATTTTATGCCGCTGAGAAAAAAGTATAGGCCCAAGAGACCGTAGAAAAGTCCTAATGGTTCAGATTTGAACCATCCAATTGTACCTCTAAGGATAATTGGTACAGATACGGAATACAATAATGCTGCAAAAAGACCGGCTGTTGTTCCTCCCATTACTCTAACTAGTGCAAAAATTACTACAACAGTCAATGAACCAAAGATTACAGGAAACATGATTGTAAAATCATAAAGACTAGAGTTTCCTCCAAAGATCTGATAAGTGGCAGCTGCTGTAATGTGAAGCATAACCTGAGAAGTTGCAGATATATCTCTTCCATTTGGATGCCAACTCATATCATCATGCCAAGTAAAATATTCAGCCAGTCCGTGATTTACAAGAAATTCAGTTGCCCTGAAATTGAAAAATGGATCAAACTCATTTAGTTCAAATCCATAATGTAAAGACTGGGTGCGAATCAAAAAAGAAATTGAAAATGAAAGAACTAGAATACCAATTATCAGTAAATGATGTAAACGAAAGTCAAAATTTCCAATTGTGAATAATTGAGTATTTGATATCAATTGTATCGATGGTTTTGATATGATTTATTACTCTTTTGTAAATGACGGATTAGTTTTCAAGTTTACATTGTTGCCTGAGCTGCATCATGGAACATCTGACTCTTTGCACAGCCAGCGGCAAGTTCATCTCCTGCTCCACGTCTCATTAATCCTCTATACAGACCATCTTCTAGTTTGACGCCTTCACGTTGTTCCCAT
>JAEMQG010000135.1 GCA_022758935.1 Candidatus Nitrosopumilus sp.
GGAATTGAAGACTATAGCACTGCAGAAGCAAATGCAAAAGAGGTAACAAGTGAGATTCGCATATTTTTGGCAGTCTTGCAGCAAAAATTTAGCAACATTTCTGCACTAGAATCACAAATTGCAGAATCTCTGAAATTAATTACTTTGATAAATTCAGATATTGTAAAATCACAAGCACAGAAAAAAGAGTTGGAAAGCAGAGAAAGTCTTCAAAATTTAGAATTAAAAGAGTTGCAGACAAGAAACAATGACAAAACTAAACTGGAATCAAAAAGAGAAAACATTAAAGAGAAAATAGAGTCGTTAACATTACAAATAGAGAAAATAGAGAGAGGGATTTCAGAGTCTGAAATTGAAATGACTCTAAATAATGAGAAATTAAGTCAGTTATTAGAGATAAAAAAACCAGATACAACAAAAAGTCTACCAGAGATCATCAATGAGATAAAAAAATATCAAGGAATCAATAATGAATTGATCAGACTCAAATCAGAAAAAGATAGTATTCAAAAGGATATTTCAAAGGTAAAAGAGACACTTGGGGAGAAAATAAATTTAGACAAAGAAACACTAGAAAATACATCCAGAGATTTGGAAAATGAGAAAAAATCACTAAAGAGATTCTCCGAAGAGTTGGATGAGGATTTAGAAAAGGTAAATTCTCAAAAAATTCAAAAGCAGACACAAATACAATCTTTGGAAAAAGATATTGCCGAATTTTCAAAGTTGGGAAATGCATGTCCTACGTGCAAGCAAGAGATTACTGAAAGTCATCATCATGATCTAGTAGATACAAAAAGAAAAGAGATTGAAAAAATATCTTTGGAATTAAAATCAATTACAGATTCATTTTTTGAATCAAAGTCAAAATCAAAAGAAATTGGCTCAAAAATAGAATCATATGATAAGGAATTTTTAGAAATTCAAAAGATTCTTCCAGGGATAGAAGAGTATAATGCAAAATCATCAAAATTGGTCCAAATTGAGGCTAAAATAAAGGAGATAGATAGTAGAATTCAGGATTTAAAAGAATGTGAAGGAAAGAATCCAGTAGAATATTTTTCTGAACTAAAAGACAAACTGATGCAACATGAAAGTGTGACAGATAAAATCAAACAAATTATTGAGACAAAACAAAGAGCAGAAAAATTAATTCAGAAAAACCAAATTGAAGGAGAGCAAATGGAATTAGAAAAATCACAAAAAGAATCAGAGCTGAAACAAATTATTACAGACCTTGAATCATTTGAGAATTTAGATGGAATAATATCTAAAAAAGAATCAGAATTAAATAACATCAGAAGAGAAATTACACAAACATCAAGTGTATTTGCTGCATCTCAAGAGAAACTAGCCAACGAGCAACAAAAAATTGAACATGCTGAGAAAAACATGGCAGACTCTAAAAAATGGAAGGAAAAATTCAATAGAGTTTCCCAGTATCAAGAGTGGTTGGAAGCATTTTTTGTTCCAGCAATTGCTCAAATTGAAAAACAAGTATTGTTATCCATATTGCAGAACTTTAATGAGACGTATCGTAGATGGTATTCCATTCTAGTTGAAGACCCAACCAAAGAATCAAGAATCGATGAAAACTTTACACCCATTGTAAACCAGGACGGCTATGAGCAGGAGATTGGATTTTTGTCTGGCGGGGAGAAAACCAGTATTGCATTGGCATACAGATTGACTCTGAATTCACTAATGAGAAAAGAGACAGATTCTATGAAGTCAAATTTGTTGATTTTAGATGAGCCAACTGATGGATTTTCCAAAAATCAGTTGGGCAAAATACGCGAAGTGCTAGATGAATTAAAATCTGAACAAATCATTTTGGTGTCACATGAAAAGGAATTGGAAACGTATGTGGATAATATCTTTCAAATTTCAAAGCAAGATGGAGTATCCAAAGTTTCAAGATGGGAAATCTAGGAAAATACTAGGCAGAGATTATGAAAAAACAACTGTAATTGACTCTAAAAAACCCAATACTGGAAATTGAAATTTTGTAATTTAAATAATTATTATTAATTATTACGCAGCATTGTTACGGATCAATTGATAGCATTGGTTTAAACACATTTTGACGTAATTGCTTCATGTCAAAGTCATATTTTCTACCCAACATTGTATCGATATTGGTAAAATATAATCAATTATTTGTGATTCAAATAATGTGTATTAGTTTGCTGTATCTGATTTACAAAATTGATTTTAGGCACAAGGAGGCCTATTTTTGGTTGAATCTGGAAAGAGAGATACTAGATAAAAAATCAAATATCTCATAGTCCTATTGAATTATCAGATACACTTGCCACTATAAACGACGGGGGATTCTACCAATGTTTCTTGCATCCAAAGTTGAAATTATTTAATTGTAAATTTATCAAATAGCTGATGTGAATGTCTTGCGAATATCTGATGCCTCTTTAATTGTTTCTTGAACATTGCGAATGACTCCAGATTTTTTGGATGAAGATATAGTTGCAGTCAATTCATTTATTAGATCTTTAATTGATACAAACATTTCTCTAGTAGCAACACTCACATCACGAAGGTCCTGACCATTTATGTTATTTTCATCACCATTACCAAATGAATCAATTTTTTCTTTTGCAGTGTGCATTAGATCTGAAGCTTTGTCAATTACACCTGTTTCCTTTAGCTGTTGCATGGTATTTTGTATCTTTGATGCTGCTCCATTCATGTTTTCTGAAATTAAGCGAAAATTTTCAATGTTCTTAACCATTTCTGGTGTTTTGAGACCTTGGATTATCTCATTAACTATGGCAGCAGTCTCTTTGACATTATCCAATGATTCCAAGACTCCGGGAGTGCTTATCTGACGCATTATTTCTACTGCATCAGAAGCTGTCTCTCGGATTTCATGTAGCTTGCTTGTTTTTTTCTCTTCCATATTATTTCAAACTCCTTCTACCTACTATAGATGTTTTTTTGATTTTGTTGTAACTGGAACGAAATTCAAATGGATGAACCTTGTCTATTTGGTGCATTTGTGCAAGAAAAATAAATCCACCAATGGCAAATAATGAGTGAAGTATACCAAATCCAATACTATTTGCAAGAAAATCGTTTACTGCCAACAAAAGGTTTAGGCTTGCCAGAAAGAGAGAAATGATTGGAAAGTATCTGCACACTTTGATTATGATGTCTAACAAGTGGACAAATACCCCAATCTTTGTAGAATCAGACATTGAAGTAATCATTGTATCAATTTCTGCCCTATTTTCTCATTCTCTGCATTGTTTGTCATTTAGATCCTACTTTGTGTTTAAGACCTCTCATCACTCTTCCAGTTGCTTTACTGGCTTCCTTTTTTGCAATATCAATTCCCAGCTGTATTGCCTTTGTTGTTTGAGGTGATGCTTTTCCTGCTGCAGTCGTAATTTCTTTAACATTTGCCACTGATTCTTTGGCAGACTTCAAAGTGTTTTCAATGACACTTGCTGTATTAACTACGGCTCCTTTCTTTTTCAGTTCTTTAGTTGTTTCATTAATGTCGTTGACAGTATCACGAACAGCAATTGATGCTTCGTGTATTGCATCGGCCATCTCGGGGATTGCGCCGCTTTCGCGAAGAGTTTTCATGGTGTCTCTCATTCTAGTTGAATACACTCTAATGTTCTTTGAGACATTTTGGATTGCTTCAACGGTTTCTTTTCCAGTCCGTTGGTGGACACTGGCTTCTTGCGAAGATTGAATTTGGTTATGTTGGAAATCTTTCATGTTTTGCATTATACGAGATTTTCTTAATAAGACTCACTAACAATTTGATCGTACAAATCGTTCATTCATTGAAGAGTAATTACGGACTAATTTTGAATGATTGTAAAAACAAATTAAATTATTTCTAGGAATTTATTTAATTTTTCTCACATTTGGAAAGTATCTACTTTTTTGATTTAGTGTTATCTTTATCCTTTGTTCTTTTTTTTGCTTTGTTTGATGTTTTACTCATAATAATTTCAAAATATTACATTAACTTAAGTTTTTTGAAAATCAAAAAGAGATCAGAGTATTTTTCCAGCAGATTTAATCAAAACACCATTTGCCAGATTTTATTAAAAGGTGTTTATTGGTAAAGTCAATATCCAATGTCTTTCCATATTGTATTGCTATTACAGAATTATTTTGAAATACAATCAAAATCCAAATGTAATATGTTTTTGGATTAAAATGAGATTTTATCAATATCTATATCTTACAACACTAAATGACATTAGGAATGAAAATTATGTTGATGCTTGTTATGATGACCACATTATTTGCTATTCAATTTGGAGTCAATCATGTAGATGCAAAGTGTATGTTAGATAAAGATTGGCCAGAAAAACCATGTATTGATACTGCTCCTCCATTGCCACTTTCCAAATCAGAGTGGAAAGATCTTTGGTCAAAATATCATACTTTCAAAGGTGCAGAGTGGATGGACCAGCAAAAGTCAGAGTTAGATCAGCAGATAATGTCAGGCAATCTTAAAGAGTGGATAGAATCCGGATCCTCGACGCAGAATTTTACAAACTATAACGTGTGGTTTTATTATTACGTCAATGGCCAGGTGTTGGCTCCTGACGGTTATGAATTAGAAGAACCAATCCGTGATGCAGGGTTCCTTTCTCCATTACAACAGTTCAGGTCAGGAATTTCAATAGATAAAATCCAGTGCAAAGAAGAACTAGTTCTAGTCACAAAGCATGATGGCTCTCCTGCATGTGTAAAACCTGAAACCAAAACAAAATTGATTGAACGAGGTTGGGCAATATTTGGGCAATTAGAAGAGAAAGAAGCAATAAATCTCATAAAAAAACAATATTCACAATTCCAAGATTTTCCAAGTAATGGCTTACCACCAAAAATAATTCTTACTGAAAAATCAAATAATGGGTGGTATGTCACATTTGAAACCCAAGGTAGTGGAATACCAATTATTGAAGCAAAGTGCTTTCTAGTGGATAATTCAAAAACGGTAATTCAGATAGGCGAGTATAAACCTAAAATAGGAGATGTGAAAATAGATATCTCAATTAAAACATGCAGTTAATCTTTGTGATTTTTTTCAAGACTAGATTACTTTTCTGAAAAGAAAATATTTACTTGTGTTGATTTTTCATATTGTGCCACCTTTGTAATTCGTCCATCTTTTTTTTGATTGAATGAATTATTGAAAATTTTTGACACAGTACGATTTCATATTGTATTATAGTCAGGCACAGTATTTAATATCAGAATCAATCAGTTCAATTGAGATTTAATCAAACCTTATCTTCTAAATTACTTTACAAAATACAATGAAAACATCAGTAACAAACCCAAAAA
>JAEMQG010000128.1 GCA_022758935.1 Candidatus Nitrosopumilus sp.
ACCTGGGAAGGTAAAAATCTGAAAGCCTTTGACGCATACAAGTTTGATTGGTAGAAATTGATAACTTTATCTTCATCTTTAACTAATATGAGACCCCATTTCATATATGGCATCAAAGTATTTTCTACAGAAATGTTGATCCTAATCAATTAGATTAAAAAAATTATGGTTATTCTATCGTGATGACATGCCCATTGGCATCAAGTTGGTTGCCACAAGTTTGACATTCCCACTTGACGTCAGAATTTTTTTTATCTGTATTTGTAACCTTTGAAGCATTGCAGACTTTACAGCGTATTGACATTATTTCATTCCAATGAAAGTGCAGCCTTTTTTCCATACACTGCATGCGGGGCACCGATTTGTTACTTTGCACCCTATTTTTTTTAACATTCTATTACCACAATTCTCATAATGTCTTAAATTATTTTTTGTGATCATTTTATTTCATCATCCATACCTGTTTTTCTCTATTTGTCACGCAATTGTTTTGTCCATGTTGTATATATACTGGCATATCTCTCTATATAGAATTTATAAAAATATATCATTATAAAAAAAACATATAGACAATTCGTGACTTTATATGTACATTCAAACCTAAGTTAACGTGTTAAAAGAAATATCTGCCAAACTAAAGTTTAGATTCTCCAAGATCAAAATACTCGATACAAGTAGAACAAAATTGCCTGAAAAAATAAATTCCGACAAGGAAGAAAAATAAATGAAGTATAATTGTAAATTTTGTGACTTTCATTGGGAGGGGACTGCAGGTACTTTTGACGCGGTTAGGATTCACGAAAAAACGCATGAAAATAAAACAACGAAGTAATCTTTACGAGTGATTTTATGAAATTAATCAGGTACTAAAGTTGATTATAATGTCACATGCAGTTTTTTCAACTAACGTCGAGAATATATCCTACATCTGAGCATCCAGTAACATGGTGCAGACAAAGTCAAATATACAAAAAAATAAAAACAATAAAACAAAACCTGCAAACCTTTTGAAAAAAGAATATTTAGAATCCTTGGAAGAATTAAAAAAATCTATTAAAGAAAGTCAGAAAACATAGAGAAAAACTACGTGATTTAATTGAGTTTTTTTGAAATACAAATAAGCACTTGGGTGATATCTTTATTTTGTAACACTATATACTAGTTGAGGCTTAGTATTGTGTGAACACAAAACAGCCACATTCATCTGAAGATCTAAAAATTATATCTGATGCCGATGTTGAAAAAAATAAAATTAATTCGATAATAGAATATGGTGAGAAAAAGATCAAGCAAATAAATAGAAAAATTCTAGAAAATGAAGTAAAACTAGAATCAATGGAATCTCATTCAGATTACGAATACAATGACTTACTTAGGGAATACAACGAGGCAGAAAAAGAACACAAGATGGATCTGAAACTTTTTGTTGATCTGTTAGATAAATATAAATTCATAATCCGATAATTTGGAAAACCTACATTTCTCATCTCATGTGAATGTCATCGAGTTAGTTACATTAATTCTTCACAACAAAACAATCGCTGAATATGACCAAATGGTGGTGTTTGGGAAAATCTGATCTTTACTTGTATTCATAATTTATTATTTGCATGTAACTTTTTAACTTTATATTTATCATCTGTTTGATATTTCTACAATTACACAAAAATGAATTTTTAAATAATTATGTTATAAAATAACACTACATTTCTTTCTGAATTTTGATATTTCTAGAACGTTTTTCTATTAGTTTTACGTGCTAGTACCGTGACTAATCCAAGTTCCCGGTATATTGCAATGCATATGGATCGACTAAACGATGAATTGCTTTCTGGCACATATGGAAAACGGGAGACCAAGAAATAAAAAAATAACAAAAAATCACAGTAAAGAAAAGATAACTGGCTAGTCATTTTTCTGTATTTAATTCTAAAAAATGATTCTGTAAATTTTTAGTAAACTTTCACAAAGAGTTTGTACCCGTACGGATTCTTGGATCCAAATACCCATAAAGCAAATCTGCAACAAATATGCTAATTAGGAAAAACACTGTCAACATGTACGTGGCTCCAATAATTACCGGCAAATCCATGACAGAAATTGCTTCAAAATAAAGTCTGCCAATACCTGGCCAGTCAAACACAGCTTCTGTAATGATTGCTCCCCCAAGTGAACCTGAGAGACTCAATGCTAGAATGGTCACAATTGGTGGGGCGGCATTTTTTAGGGCATGAACGTAAATTATTTTTTTCTTACTAATCCCCATGATTCTTTTTGCCACAATAAAATCTTCTTGCATTACTCCGACCATAAAATTTCTAACCAAATATGCCCATGATCCAAAACCAATGATTACAATTGTGATTAAAGGTAATGTCATGTGGTATAGTAATGACACGATATAATTTGGATCCGATGATGGAATTGAGGGTGTTGCTCTTGCAGGAAAAATCGGATAGACAAACGCAAAGATGAATATCATCAATATTCCTATCCACCAAACAGGAAAACTAGAGCTGATTATTGCAAAACTGGATGTTATTCTATCAATCTTTGATCCAACTTTGCTTCCTGCCAACGCTCCTAGAAATATGCCTATTACAGATATTATGATTGTTGCAGTAGTAAATAACAAGATGGTTTTTGGCAATTTTTCTAAAATTATTTCTTTGACATCTGATGAACCTGAATCGCTAGTTAGAAATGTTGCATGACCAAAATCTAGGAATAATATCTTGTACATTGTCAAAGCGATTCTTTGAGGAGAGTACCATGGCTCATCTAATCCTAAAATTTTGGTTCTTTGGTCAATTTGACTTTGAATGAATATTTGACGTTCTTCTGCAGATGAAAAATGCATCTCTTGATTTGCATTAATTTCAGTAGTTACATCAATTACGACCCCTTTTTTTAATATAGTATCCATATTTGATCCCACCATCAAAATGGTAAGGAGCAATGTTATCATTAAAACTCCAAACAAAGTAACTGCTCGGGTGGCAAGATATCTCTTTAAAGCCAATACACACGAATGGGGAAATTAGTTTATAATATTTTCAGCACTAACTATATCCAGTATTTAGAGATGGAAGCAAAAAATGTCTGTTAACAAATTAAATTCTTTTGCGATCGGTTAAAACCAAACACAATTCTAATTTACTGTTACAGTATTTCTTATTCATGGTAAAAAACACGTCATTTGATCCTGACCGCCTTGTATTGACAAAAAATGATCTTCTTGAATTTTGTGACAGAGTATTAAAAAAATGGAACAAAACTCCGGACAAAAATACTAACAATATTTTAGCTATGACTGCGGTTAAAGCAAGCATAGTTTGGACTGATGATGAATCACTCAAAGCCATATGGAGCGAAATTATAAGGTGGGTTTTTGAATTACTTTATGAAAATGCCTTTTCTAAGGGAAATCCTGACAATGTTAATTGGTCTAGTGTTATGAAAAAATTAAAGGATAAAAAATAGCCATATTGTAGACATATTATGAGTGCAAGTACCATACGAAAAGCAAAAAAGCTAGTTGAAAGCGGGGGAGTTGTTAAAGTCGATGATGATCTTTATCAGATAAAATCTTCATCTGATCCAGAGAAATCATATTTTGTAACATCTGATACTTGTGAATGCCCTGGTTTTAAAAATTTCTATAAATTCCATCATGGAACTGGATTGATAGCAAACTGCTCTCATTTGGAAGCGATACGAATTTACAAAAAAGAATCTTGAATTATATTTTAATTGACTGTGCCCTGTTTGCTAACATTTTTTATATCGACTATATAATTAATAAAAAATCATTCCTGCTGCCCTTATTTTTAATCAAAATTTTGGCTAGTCCCAAAAGTAAAAAATCTGCCGTCATACACAGCAAATCGATTTTTTAAAATCTTCTGAATTCCTCTCAAAATTACATTCCTTGCAAATTTGCCAACTTCTTTTCTTCAATATGGTGAAAGATGCTTCATAACTAACTGAGTACATTTTACCACCACAGGAAGGGCATGGTAATGGTATGTCGATTCTCATAAATCATTATGATATTTTTCTGATTATAAGGCGCGCGTAGAACTGATAAATCGTTCATAACCTCCTCATTTTGTAATAATCTGACAAGTGATTAAATTTCTAACTATTCATAAATTATCTGACTAGATTTAATATAAAATGAGATCATGTTTTGATCAGCAGGTTTATTCCCTCTTAGATGTAATTTCTCTCTCTCTAATTACTAGTCAGAGGTTCAAATAAATTCATAAGTTCTATAACCTTGTCTACATCTCCATCAATTTCAATTTTTTCTGAATTGATTCCATCCGCCAATGTAATCTTGCCATTTAAGATTAACTTGTGTGTATCAAAATCTAAAATTACAGTATTGTTTGATTGATCCTCAATTCCATCAGAAACAATCACAATACTATTTCTAAAATGCAGTGTAAATGCTTTATCGATATCAGGATAATAAATATTCAAAATCTGATCAATGCCTTTTACTTTATTTGGATTTAATTTCACAGGCAATATTTTTAATAATTCTTCAGCTGGAAGTTTGATTATTTGCTCTGCATTTGTTTTTGAAAATGTTTCTGAGTTGATAGGTATTTTTCCTTCTAATTCCAACGCACTGGTCAAATACCAATTTCTTGCATCCTCCGAAAGCGTTCTTTGACCTAGTTCTCGCAAAGAATGTGCTTTTAGTGTTTTTACTTCTTGATTTTCTGGTTCTACATGTAATGCATATGTTGCAAGTTCAGCCGCCCAATCATATTCACCCCTACTAATTGAATTTTGTATGTTCAAGATTGTATTGTCTATTCCTCTAAATCCTGCAACAATTTTTTTTGATTTCTCATCGATACTTACAGGCTGCAAAAATGTGGGATCTCCGTTAAACCCTCCAAGGTTTCCATAATAGATTTGTTTTACATACCATGGTATTTGTTCTCTGATTTTTGATAACCATGGATAATCCTCCAATTCTTTTGGAAGTTTTATAGTTTGAGACAATTCTTCTGAAGTGTATCCTTTATTCATTCCTCGAATAGTTTGATCATAGATGTATTGCGTTGCATCCCTAGTTGAAACCAAAACATCCCTGACATTTTCTTTTCCAATGACTGGTTTAATGTGGGACGTAATGAGAAACTCGGGTTCTAATTGAATTGCTTTGTCAAGTGCAATGGTATCCTTCATTGGATTATGGTAAATTGTGCCTCCAAGTGAATCGATATTTGGAAATATCCCATAGGTTGTATCTCCAACTAAAAGAGATTTATCTTCAGGTAGCCATACATAGATTTGATCTGACGATTCATCTGCAACATGAATTAGATTCATTTTTACCCCCGAAATATCAAGATCAAGTTCGTCAGAAAATGTGTCTGTCGGAGTAAGATACGCATTTGTCCTAGAAGTTACATTGCCAAATACATTGAGGTTGTTTTTATCTGGTCCATCATCAGGTAAGAAAAAACCTGAAGCATAAGCATTTCTAAGTAAAGTAATTTGTCCCAACAAACCATTTTTATTTATATAAAAATCAGAATTATTTTGTTGAGCTATAATTTTAACATCTTTATCTTCATCATCTAAAAATGCTCTAGTTCCCTGAACATGATCTGAATCACCATGTGTGTAAATTATGGTCTTGACAGGTTTGTCGGTAATTTTTCTAAATTCCTTCATTGCATTTTTTGCAGATTCATACGTACTCAAAGTATCAATAATTATAATCTCCTTTTCTCCTTCAATCATTATGGTATTTACTGAATCATAACCCGATGCAACCCATATTCGTTTATTTACTTGATATACTGCAGGATGAACACTGTAAACATTTTCCACTATGGGTTTTTGATTAATTGAAAGTTGTTCTGTATATGTTGGAGGCAAAATATTTGTTTTATTAGAAACATCAATTGATTCATTTGTATCTTTGATTGTTTTTCCATCCGTTTTATTTTCAATTACTTGTTCTTTAGATGTTGAATTTTGAATAATTTCAGCTAATCCTAACTGTGCCCAATTAACAGCTGTTGATTGACTCGTACAAAAACTATCTTTATGCATAAATCTAAAAACTAGTGCATATCCCTCCCTACATTTAACATCTTTATCTTCAATTTGAATTATTTTTTTGAGGATGAATTAGATGGGAATTCAGATTTTTGTTGCGGTATTTGGAGGACATCTGTTTTTTCAACCATTTCATG
>JAEMQG010000195.1 GCA_022758935.1 Candidatus Nitrosopumilus sp.
TCAATTTGTTGAAATAGATAGTCAAGCAATGAAATAAGAAATAGAATCTAATCAGATATTTTTTTCTAATTTTAAATGTCTTAAATTTGCAGATTTTTGACTTTGTTATATTGTTCAGAAATGTTGTTTAATTGTTACAGATTCAACTATGAAGAATAACAGGAACTGTAACTCATTGAGTTAGTAATCCGAGATATTTTACGATCTGTTAAATCTTCTTAACAAGTTTTTTCAGATATTCTGTAAATTCTCTGATAAATATGTCAAAATCTTTCTCGTCTATTTTTGAGATGAGAAGATCTTTCTCCGTTCCCCATTCAAAGATTTTATTTTCTTCAAGAAGTTTTATCTTGGCTTTCATATTTGTTTGATATTTTGTATAAAGATTGAGAGTGTGTTTTGTCTTTCTAATCACATATTTTTCTACGTCAACAACCATTATGCCGAGATTTTTTTGAATGAAGTAAATGTCAAGAAAATCTCTTGCCTTTATCCCCTTTCTTGTAAGTAATGCTCTTACCTTTTCACTTAGAATTTCCTTTGCTCCATAGACATAGAAAGGAATAGTTTTCAAATATTCGTCAGATTCAGGAAACAAGGCAGACAATTTTTCGTCTTTTGCTTTAAGAGCACTGCCTAACTGAACCTTCTCGGGTTTTGTGCAAATATCTTCAACAAAATTTATCTGTACTTTGATGAATGTTTTCTTCTTCAAAACCACAGAGTCGTACCAAACATTAAACGTGCACATTCTGTTACTGCCGCCCAATAAAACAAAATGAATGTCGTTCTTTTTGCATTTGAAATCAAGTCCTCTCTTCTCGGCTATGGATTCAAAGATTTTTCCAATGTCGCTAATTACAGTGGACAGGTCTCTTCTAATTGCTTTTACTGATTTTCCTTCAAACCTAGACTGATTCTTCCACGTGAAATCAATATCTTCGGAGAATCTCAGATATCCAAGATGATGTTTTATCAGACATGTTCCTCCCTTGAAAAGAAAGTTTCTTGAAAAGAATTTGTCTTTAGATAAATCGGTGAGAATTTGATGAAGTAGGATATCTTTTTCTATCATATCTGATCTAGTCTTAATTTTTGCTGAGACCTCATTGACAAAACGTAAATTCATTTAATAATCATCTCGACAGTTTTTGCTACAGTTTTTGGATACTTTATTACGTATTTGTTAAGTTTGTTTTCAGATATGTCTTTAGCCCAATCTCCCACATCCATCGATATCCTATTGGACGGCATGCCCTCCTGTAGTGAGAGATAAACAAAGTCAAGAATAGTTTTTTCAGGATCAGAATAGCGTAGCAGTCCTTTGCTTTTTATTCCGAATTTGATTAAAGGAGGAGTCAGTTTTATGAATTTGAATTTGTAACCAACTATGTTGACCGGATTTGCTCTGAATATGGAATCGCTAATAACTTCATCGATTGTAAAATACTCGTGTGTCATGTTGTTGTGTTTTAATGCTGTGTGTAAACCAAAATACCAATTTTTCACACCCTTCAATTCCAATCCTTTTGCAACAAGTTCCAGATGATTGTACTTGGTTTTACCAAGCTCGAACTCTTCAAGAGATTTGATGTAGTATATTCCTTTGAAGATTCTCACCAGGTGTTTTCTTTTTAAGAGATAGCGGATAACGGATTCGTGTTTTAACTTCAACATTTTACAGTATTCTTTCAGTTCTTTGACTGTCACAAACTCCTTGTTTTCCATCCACAGTTTTTCTACCAGTATGCTCATTTTCATCTTGTATCATTTCCTACCACAAAGTGGTGCATTATGATATATATCATTTCATACCACAAAGTGGTACTTTATGATATATAATGATTTATGGGCTTAAATCTATGCCTAAAAATGATAGAAATAGCGGAAGCTCGCCTACGTAAGGTATTCTTCACTTATCTGGACGGTAAACTGGTATAGCATATACGGTAATTTCATCCAGAGAAAAAAATGAAGGGAAACACAAGATCGGATGAATGGAAAATTTTGTGGAATGTAATAAAAAATCACCATGATGGAATATGTGATATTTTTTGTGAAGAATTGAAGGAGAAACAACCAAATTTAGAATCACGTGTTGGCGCCTTGAAATGGTTAGAAAAAAATGAATATTTGAAAGAAATTCCACCTTTATCAAAAGTTTGGAAAGATCCACCTGCACTATACAAAAAAATCAAAGACAACTAATCTAAAGTTTGGACAATTCATCACCGAGTTTCTTTTTTGCCAAAAATCCAAAGGTTCTTCTCAGATACAACTGCAACACTGTTTTATTTCCTTTCTGTACATAAATTATTTTCTGTAAATCTTTCCTCTATGATCAGTCTCTACAACAAAGATTATCATCTTGTTTTGCTGTAAATCCAAGATAACCCTGTAATTTCCCACACGCAATCTGTAAAACGGCGAATTAGTTAACCTCAAGACCATTCTGAACGGATCTTCAAGACAATCTAAAACTGCATCATAGATTTTCTGCGCATTTTTTTTGTCTATTTTTTCTAGTTGTTTTAGAGACTTTTCAGACCAAATTACTTGCCATATCATTTTAGCCCTAGTTTCTTTTTGACCTGCTCTGATGTGTATACTCGCCCTGCTCTAATGTCTGCAATGCCTGCCTCGATGTTTTTGATTACCTGTTTACTTAGAACATCGTCTTCTTGGGTGACTTTTAAAAGACGAGTAATCACAGTCTCATAGGTTTCTCCAGGGTGGTTCATCTGTTTTTTAAGATCGTTTTTGACAGTTTTAGAAAGCTTTATTGTACTTTGTTCCATGGTATACTGTACTATACTCTAGTATATTATAATATAATGATTTGCTATTTAAAATCTATATAACTGGATAGCAGGAATTACCAAAAAATCACAAAGACTAGCAAAGTTTGGATAATTCATCTATAAGTTTCTTTTTTGCCAAAAATCCAAGGTTCTTTTCTGCCAAGGACACATCTGCAACACTATTTTTTATGTCCCCTTTTTTTTGCTCTTTATGTATCATGTCTAGTTTCTTTCTTGATAATAAAATCATCTTCTCTGCCAATTCATTTACAGATATGGACTTGCCGCTTGCAATGTTGTATGTATCACTATTCTCTGATGATATGGCATGCTCAAATGACTCTGCAACATCATAAACTGATACAAAGTCCCTACTCTGTTTACCATCTCCATAAATCACAAGCGGCTTGTCCTCTGAAATATTTTTTAAAAATTTAGAAATCACGCCAGCGTACTGATCATTTTGTCCTATTCCATAAACATTAAAGATTCTCAGTATTGTATATTTTAAATTATTTTCTCTGCAATGTTTTTCAATCTCTTTTTCTGCATCTAATTTGCTTTTTCCGTATGGTGACATTGGATTTGTTGCAGATTTCTCTGTAATGACATCACTATGATCACCATATACTGCTGCAGATGATGCAAAAATTATTTTTCTTATCTTGTTTTGCACACAACACTTTAAGACATTAATCGTTCCATTGAGATTTACATTAATGGTATCTTTTGGATTAATGACAGATTCTGCCACATCTGACTTTGCAGCAAGGTGAATCACTACATCAAAATTTTTAGAAGACTCTGATAGTTTTTGAAAATCCAACACGTCTCCTCTGATAAATTTAGCCCCTCTATCAATTAGAAAAGAAATTTTCTCTATAGAACTATTTGATAAATCATCATAAATGGTAATCTGGTTATTGTCACAAAGACGCTCTGCAAGATATCTTCCAATGAATCCCGCACCACCAGTAATCAAAATATTCAATGATATTTCTTAAACTGGGCAATTATCATGCTTTTGATTAAATCAAAACAAATATGACTATAAAATATTTACAATTATAATTAAAAAATGACTCAGATCTTACCTTCTTGATCTAAAAATAGCACAAGATTGTAAGAATTATATGGTAAAATCAATAATTTACATAAACAACCCCATCAAGCATGAAATATCTACAAAAAATACTCGATTTGTGGACAATTCGTCCATTAGTCTTATATACAAATTTTAAAGAGAAAAGTCAATAACATGAATAACGAAATAAAACGAAAAATAACTAGTCTTACATTAATGACAATTATGTTAGCAGGCGGTATGATTGCAGCTGCACCTTCAATGGTACCAGCAGCACATGCAGCTAACGCTAACCTATTTGTCTCCGCAGAAAACTCGCAGTTTTCAAACTACATGTCAGGACCTCAGGTCATTGAAGTAGTTGTAATTGATTCAGACATTAACGATACTGATCAGGCGAAAGGTGAACCAGACGTTACTATCAACGGCAAAATACTTAGAATGGTACAAGCCGTAGACGGTAACTGGTATGGTTACTTTGCAGATAGAGACATGGCAACAATTGCAGATTCTACAGCAATCACAACTGGTGAAGGCTTAGACTTTGGTACATTTTGTCCTAACACAACAAATCTTGGTCAGGGCACAAGCTCAGTAACAGTATCTGATACTAGCGGTGTCGCTGTCCCAGGTGCAACAGGTGGTGTACCTGTAGGAAGTGCAACAGGTGGCGTAATTGCTGCTGTTGCATGTACTGCATTTACAGCAACTGATAACATGAATGTAATCAGAGAAGAAAAGGATATCAACAAAAGTATTCCTTTGAATCCTGCAAACGGTGCAGGACAATTAGGTATTAATGCAAACGTGTGGCCATTTATCCAACTATACACTCTAAACCCAACTGGTAACGTTGTAATTCAGTACAACAAAGGTGGTGGTGTTCAAACAACAACACTTACTTTTGATACTGTATCTCAATTTGCCAAATCAAGTTTAGATAAAGCAAAGTATACTACAACCTCTCAAGTACACGTTACATTAACTGACTTATGGCTTAACATCGACCCAACCGATGAAGATTCTTGGACATTTGGTACCAATAAAACAAACACATTGAGTACTAACTACCAAGTCTTCAACGAGAACGGTGGACTGGAAGGCGCAGGAGTTGCTGGCGGTATTATTCCTATCAATAGTGTTCTAAAATCTTTGATGGTAGAAGAAAACGCCATATTGATACTAAACGCTGATAAACAAAACAGTGGAACTCCAATTTTGACACTACAGGACAACGATGATTCACAAATCACTTGTTCTGCACCTCAAAATGCTTCTACATGTACTGCAACAAACCTTGCAGTTTCTGGCTTAGGTATCAACACACAACCAATTACAGTTACTGAACAAGGACCAAACTCTGGTATCTTTGGAACATATGACGAATCAGATAAATCTGTAATCATAATTACAGATAACGCCAAAAGAGGCACATCTGCTTCCATTGATTACAATGAAAAACCAGTGACAGTCCAAGTAGGATTTGACTTTGCAACAGTGAATATCGCACCAATTGATGCTATATGGACCTCTGGAGAAGAGATTCCACTCACATTAGTTGATGGCGATGCAAACAAAAACAGTAGAGCTGACGAAGACCTTGACTTGTTTAACACCGGTGTAGCATTGATCCCAGCACTTCAAACTGGTGATCCATTCACATTAGGTGAAGCAGGTACAGAAGGTTCAACAAAAGCTCAGGCTGTTTATGTTAATGGTCCAGTAAGTCTTACTCCTAGTAGCCAATTACCTCTTCTCGCAAATACTACTGCAACAGTAAATGTTCAGAAGTTTAGCGAAAGAGCAATTGTAACATCTAGCAGTATTACTGCCAATTCACTTGTTGTAGATTTGAGTACAACCTTTGATGAACTTAAAAAGACAATCAGAAACCCAGCATCAGGACCTTTCCATGGATTTAACTTACTTAACTTAGATGTTAGAAGTCTATCCCAGACAGGTACCTTTGATGTTTACTTGCTAAACTCCACTGATATTATCAGCCCATCTGGATTACTTAATTCAGGTGTTGGCGCATTAAAGATTGCATCTGCTGTTAAGCCACAAAGCTTGACATTATTGAGCAGTGCTGTAAATGCAAAAATATTTGGATCAGCAACTAACATCAATAACGATGTTGGATTACTCTTTGTTGGTAATCAAGCAGCAGTTGCACAATCAACTGAAGGTATTGCCGCAGACTTCTTCTCATATGGATTCTTAAATGATGGATTGGAGCAAAACGAAAGAATTGCAAACCAAGTCATCAGATTCGAACTCGAGGAAACTGGCGATAACACAAGTACCTTTGCAGGTACCGTGGAATTCGTCATGATCACTCAGCTAAACATTCTTGATTCTAACACCTACACTAATCTATCTCCAATTGCCAATGATCCAACTTTCGTTGTCATTGAAGACTTGGATGATGAAGAATCTCCAAGAGTCAACTATAATGACTTAGGCGCAGATGGTGTTACAACTCAAGTAGCTGATCAAGAAGCAGCACCAGCTCATTCAGGTATTGTCTCATTAGATGCAAATTCTTACAAAGTAGCAGACACAGTTAAAGTCACTGCAGAAGACATAGATCTTAACGTCGATTCTGACCTTGTTGATATCTATACCGTAGTTACTAACCCTGGTACATTATTTGATGCAGTTGGAAACAACGCAACATCAATTACATTGTCCAACGGTGATGACCTCGGTAGATTACTTGATATCACATTTGATGATCAAAGATGGACAACTCCAACAGATGCAACTTGCTTTGGAATATTAAGCCCACTAGTAGGAACTGATACAGGTCTCGGTGGAACTGGATTTACTCTAGTTGAAACCGGAGCTCAAACAGGTATCTTTGTTGGTGACTTCCAAATCCCAGGTGCATGGTGCAGAGCAGGCGCAACAGCTCCTGAAACTGTAACCGGTCTCGATATTGAAGTCAACTATGTTGACTTTAGAGATGCATCAGGTGAAGTCATTGAAGTAGGTGATGGTGCAGGCGTTCGCGCAAACACTGGATCCGTCAGTCTCGATAGAACAGTTTACCCAGTACCATTTGGTATTCCGGATAACTTCAAAACCACTAACAGTGTCGCACCAAAAGGCGATGGAACCTTACAGCGTTCAGTATTCCCAATCCACTTAACTGGAATGAATAGTCCTGGCACACCTCGTGCAGCTGCAGGTTTACAAGCCGGTGAGTTCCTGAATAATGGTGATCTAATACTTCACGTCCGAGTTAACGATCCAGACTTCGATACATCAGCAACTGGTGAAGACAAAATTGCTCAAAACACACTTGATAACCCAACAGGTCCAGTCAAACTCTCTATTCTTAGAGGTTCTGACAGTATCGTATTAGGTTATGCAGGTGGTCCAACAGCAATTAATGGTGTCATTGATACCGGCGATAACGCAGTAAACATTGGTGGCGTATTTGTCAACGATGTTAACGGCAACGGTATCGTTGATGTCGGTGTAGATTCTACCGTTAGACAATTTGGTCCAATGGATGAAATCGCACCAGATGCAGGAATATTCGAATCTGATGTAATAGTAAGATATACCGATGGTCCAGTTGACAGTAA
>JAEMQG010000165.1 GCA_022758935.1 Candidatus Nitrosopumilus sp.
AAAAGGATTTGGGGATATAGACTATACCGGGATTTTGGCATACATCAAAAAATTAAACAAATCTTATAGGGTAAATAAGAATCGTGACTAAGATTTACCAAAAATTCTATAAGTTACACCAATAAAATTACAATATGCGATTAAAAGACAAAGTTGCGATAGTCACTGGCGCCTCAAGCGATATTGGCAAAACTGTTGTAAAGAGATTTGTAGAAGAAGGAGCCAAAGTAATTCTCATTGCAAGAAAACTAGAGGGATTAGAAAAAGCCAGAAAAGAGATAGGAAATGAAAATTCTACGGTATCAATGTCATGTGATTTAACTAATGAATCTCAAGTAATGCAAACGATTAATCAAATTATGAATACATATGGGAAAATAGATATTTTAGTAAATAATGCAGGTGCGATCAATGATCCGGTTCACTTTCATGAAATGTCTGATTCTGAAATTAAAAAATTAATTGATATCAATTTGTTTGGAGTTTTTCACATGACAAAAGCCGTACTAAACAAAATGTCAGATGCTAAAAAAGGAGTTATCATAAATATTGGTTCAATCTCAAGTGAAAGAGCTATACCAAGAGTTCATTTGGCAGTATACTCTGCAACAAAAGCAGCAATAACAATGTTCACAAAATCAATTGCAGTAGAATATGCAAGAAGAAATATCAGATGTAATGGTGTAAATCCAGGAATTATTAATTCAGGTATGATAAAGCCATATCTTGATGATCCTCAAGCAAGAAAAGTTCTAGAAGAAAGATTACCGCTAGCAAGAATTGGTGAACCAATAGATGTTGCAAATGCAGTGTTATTCTTAGCATCAGATGAGGCAAATTGGATTACAGGGGCCATACTCAATGTAGATGGTGGAAAAACAGCTTCAGAAGGATAATTCTTTTTGAAGTAATACATTAGCAAGTAATTGAGATATTCTAAGAGATTCAGAAATTGAACATTTGTTTAAGGGTAGAATAAACAAAGTAAAATGAATCTCTTTGTTAAGATGATGTGATCTCATTTTTTCTTCTCCTATTGTAAGACTTGTAGCTAAAACCAGTAATTCCCATAATTATTACAGTGATTACAGACCAGAATAAAAAAGAAGCAAAATCAGATTCGACCATTAAACAAACATAGATGAATTAACATCTAAAGTTTTGGTTTAAAAAACAAGGTAATAAAATAAATTTTCAGAGGTATTTCTGAAACATCTAAATAGATTTGATATAGATTACTTTCATGCCTGAAGTAACATGTCCAGATTGTGGAAAGCGCTTATTTCATGAAAATGAAGATACGTTAAAGATACAAGAAACAATACATGGAAAATTTTGTAGAAAAAAGATGGGGGAAACCCATAGCTTCATGCACAGAGATTTAGCACATATGAATACATTTGATTCAGAAAGAGAAAACGACGCTACTGGAACTCCAGTTTTAAAAAAATAATCTACAAACTAGACATAAAGTCATACCTCAAAATTATATTCTAGGATCAACCAAGTAAAAAAGTTGACAATAGAGTATCAATATGATTTAGTAGTAGTAGGAGGTGGGCCTGCAGGTTCTTCAGTAGCATATGAAGCATCAAAAAATGGAATTAAAGTTGCACTTTTAGAGAGAGAAGAAACAATTGCACAATCAGTTAGAACCAGCGGTGTAACATGGATACAAAATATAAAAGAATTTGGTATTCCAGATGACTGTTATAATCCAATTAAAAATTACTCATTTTGTTCACCAAATAATGAAGTTACAATTAGCGATACAATTCCACAAGCTGCAGTTTTAGATGTGAGAAAAACATATCGATGGTTAGCAGAGCAGGCAAAAAATGAGGGGGCAGATATTTTTCTCAAAACCAACATCAATGGTGTGATAAAAAATAAAGAAGGAGATATTGTAGGAGTAAGTGGAACAAGCAACGAAGGAAATGTAATATTTCATTCCAAAGTTATTGTTGATGCAAGTGGATTTTCTTCAACAGTTTCTAAAGCTATGGGATTTGTAACACAGTGGAAAAGATTTGGAGCAGGTGCAGAATATGAAGTAGAAGCTGAAAATGTAGATCAAGAAACATGGTGGCTCATGGTGGGTCAGAAATATTCTCCAGCAGGGTATGCATGGATTTTTCCTGTAGGAAAAAATATCGTAAGAATAGGAGTTGGAGTTGGAAAACCAGAATCACAAGTAGACCCTACTGAAAGGTTAAAAGAGTTGATGGATTCCAAAATTGGTCCAATCAGTAAATTGGGAAAAATTACACCAATTGAATTTCATTATGGATTAATTCCAAACGATGGATTATCAAGAAAAACAGTATACAATAATTTGATTCTTGTAGGGGATTCAGCAGGTCAGGCTAATCCATTGGTGTTAGAGGGAATAAGATATGCAATAAAATTTGGAAGGGTTGCAGGAAAAATAGCATCAGATGCGATAAAATCAGGAAAAACAGATGAAATTGCACTATACCCATATGAGGAAAATTGGAGAAAGGACATTCAGGCAAAAATCAAATCGGCGGGAAAAGTCCAAGATAGATGGATTGGATTATCAGATGAGGAATGGGATAATGAATTAGACATAATCAAGGAATTAAAACCTGAAGAATTTCTAGATTTTATTAAAGCAGATTTTGGATTAGCAAGTATGATAAAATTGGCAACGCGTCATCCAAAATTAGCAGTTAGACAATTATTCAATTTAGTGAAAAGTAAAAACAAATGACTACCTAACAGTAAAAAAATCAGTAACAACTACATCATGGTATTGTAGTTGAGCCACATAAACACCAGAATCAAATGGACGTGATAAAACTTCATTAAACAATCCTGATGAATTATCTTTTAGTGCTATTGATTCTACGAGATTACCTCTTTGATCAAACACGTCAACAAACAAGTCTTCTCTAAATGCTATTGTTTTTTGTACTGCTCCAGAAACAATAAGACTGTCATTTTCATATTGAACTTCGATAACAGCAGATCTTGATCGGATTGGAAGATATTTTTCAATTAATTGTTTCAAGTCATTTAATTTATCATCAACTTTTTTTGCATCTTTATTGGTCAAACCCAATTTAATATCATTAATTGTAGAAGAGAATTTAGAATCAACATTATTTGTCTTGTCACCAAATTTTTCAATGAATATTTTTAATTCTTCAAAATCACGTGCAAGTTCCACCATATTCAAATCTGAGGAAGTATAGTTATTTTCAAAACGCTCTTTGACATATACAATCTGTGTTGCCTTGGAATCTTGGTATTGTAACATAACCACATAAAGACCAGGACTTGCTGGTGCTATCCACTGAGTGTAAAAATCACCATGTTTTGTATCAGTAAATTCCAGACTACTGTGAATACTTCCATCCATATTAAAAACAGTGACGTATAATGGTGCCCTCCTATCAAAAATAGCTTTTTCAACAGCGCCCTGAATGATCCAAATATCGTTTTCAGGATCATAAGAAATATCATAGATTATTCGAGGATTACTCAAGACTAGATGATCACTTAAAAATTGACCAATTTCCAAGATTTTTGATTCAGTATCAACAAAATTTCCATAATCAATAAGGTCGTATGTATCTGAAATCATATTATCGTATTCTTTAGCATATGGAGAAAATTCACTATTATAGAAAGTAGTTACCATCTTAGAGTAAGCATCTAATCTTTCACGGTAATCAATACGTTTTATCTCATCAGCACTATAACCAATTTTTGAACCATATGGATCATCAGTGTATGCATTTGAAACTTGATTCCATTCACTAAACAAATTTCGAACTAATTTATCTGCTTCATCAAGATCATTTTTTATAACAAGATCTCTAACTTGATCAATTTTTTCATTAAATGAATTTGTAAAATTAATGTATCCGGGTAAGAATTTGTGTGTACGTAAACCCAACTCCACTAAATTTTCTACAGATTTTGCTCTCTGTAAGATATCACTTGCACGTATTTTAAAAGCATCTTTATCATATGAATTCAAATCAGATTTTATTTTAGGGGCTTGTTCACTTACCCAGGTTAGTAAAACTTCAATTCTATCAATTCTCATAACAGATGGATTCCCAGATTCCATTTGTTCAGCAGTATTCAGAATTTTTAGGGCACTATCAATGAGAACCAGATTATTGTAATCAGCTTGGAGTTCTGCTTTTTGTTTCATTGTTTGATATTCGAATTTCAAAATAGTCAGTGGGTTTCTTTTTTCTCTTAATCCAGTCATAGTATGATCAAATGCTGAGACAATATCAAGAATTTCGTCAGCAGAATCAGCATTCTTAACTTTTTCTAAAAGGGATTTCCAATCAGATACAAGAGTAGAATTAACTCCACTTGTGTTAGATATTTCTACAGCCTTACTGATTCTTGAGGAGATGTCAATGATTTGCTTCATTTGCTCAATCTGGATTTCAGATTCAATAATGTCATCAACTGACGATGCAAACTCTAGTTTAGATTTGAGTTCTTTCCAATCAGGCATAAGGAGATTTGCAAGATCAGAGTTTTCATCAGAATTTGAAGATATAAAACGGTCTACATCCTCTAATTCTTTCAACAGTATTGCCGCATGATGAAGGTTATTAACCCTCACGCTAGAAGCAAGTAGTTCTTCAATTGATTCCTTATTTTCAAGAGAGCTTTTTGTACCATTCCAGTCATTTTGAACTAATCTGTACAGGTCACTTTGTTTTCTTGAAACAACATCGAGATATCTAGATTTAGATAGTAGATCAATCAGATCAGAAATTTCTTTTACGTGAACAGGTGCAGTGCCTCTAGCAAAGATAAAACCAATCTCTTCTTTTACAGACTTACTCATTACGGTGTCAGACTTTTTCATCAAGTTTAGCAAAGTCTCTTCAAGTTCATCGAAAGTGAGAGTTCTTGTTGTAGATATTTTTTTTGGATTTGTATTTCTGATATCAACAAACACGTCAGAAAGTAGATCAATAGATTTACTTTTATCGCCAATTTCATAATAGAAAACAGATGAAAAGATCGATCTATCGATAGATTTTGCAATATCAAATGAGATTTCCCCATCAGTTAACATTTGTGAAACAGAATCCAACGATGAGGACACTGCAGGTCTAAGAACAGGAGTTATTTCAGAAAGAAATTCATCAGAATAAAATTCAGTCCATAGATCAACATATGCTTTTTCTATTTTAGATAAATCATTTGATAAGATTATATCATCTATTCCACTGACGAAAGTGGAATCAACATCAAATTTTTCGTCAATTACAGACATGCTTTTAGAAAGTAAATTTTTTGCAGATTTAATTAACGTGTCAGGATCTGGCTCAGAAAAAGATTTACTATTTACCTGAAAATTAGTAGTTGTAGAATAATCACCATAAAATAATTTAACCTCATATTCGCCAATCAAACCACATATCCTACCTTTTAATGGAATTGCATCTGTTATGAAAGCACCAGTAGGTAATGGGACAAGCTGTTGAATTTGACATAAATCTCCTTCAGGGTTAATGATTTGCATTATCAGATAAGAGTCATCAATAAAAGTTGCTACTTGTCCATAAATGAAAAAAGGTTCGCCCCTATCAAAATCACCAAAATTATCAATTATGCTTATTCGTTTAGGGCTTTGAGCATTAGCGTATACAGGCATGATTAATAATAAAATTAAACTTAGGACTATGCTTTCTCGTTTCATAGAAATTAGATCCTAATCTCACATTACTTAAAACTTGGGAATAAATTATACATAAGATTTGTCTCATTTGCCAAGTATCAGGCCAGTGTTGCCAGAAAAGAGTCATCAGATTTGTTTATCAACATAGTCCTATTTGTGAGAATTTCATAAGATATACAAAGGCTATGAACCTGTTCAAGGGTTACAGTACCACACGATGCACAAATCATTTTAATTATTTTATTACATTGAGGGCATTTAGAATAATCAATCAATGTGCCTCCACAATTTCGACACGATTCGTCTGGCAATTTCTTTTCAAAATATTATTGAAAAATTTGAATATAAATAAAACGTAGAACTCGTTCATAGTAAAGCTCAGTGAGATGAAGATTATAAGGGAAAACAAGAGTATTAGAAATAATGAATTCAGTAAGTACAACTTTCGATAAATGGGCTAAAAACGGAAAAGCAGAACTGATGGAAAATGAACATGGAAAAAATGTAATAAAATTTTTAAAAACAGTTTCTTTTGATAAACCGTTTTTATTTCTAGATGTAGGATGTGGTAATGGCTGGGTAGTTAGAAGAATTGCAGAAGAATATCATTGTAAAAAAGCAATAGGCATAGACAAAAGCAAAAACATGATCTTGCAATCTAATGCAAAGAAAAAAACCATCAAAGAAAAATATATTCATAAAAATATTGAATCTTTGAAATATCAAAGTAAATTTGATTACATATTTTCAATGGAATCTATTTACTATGTGGATTCAATAGAAGTTGCTCTTAAAAAAATATATAATTTATTAAAACCAGGTGGAAGATTTTTTTGTGGAACTGATTTTTATACAGATAATATAGCAACTGCAAAATGGGCAAATATAATGAAAATTCAGATGCATTTGCATTCAAAACAAGAATGGAAAAATTTTTTTAAAAACGCAGGATTTGAAACAAAAACAAAACAGGTAAAAGATTTAAAAAACAAGAAAAAATGGAGACGTGAATTTGGAACGTTGTTCATAACAGGCAAGAAACCAGAAAAGCAATCTTCAAATTAAATCAAAAATACAACTAACATGTGTGAGCTGGAGCACGATACACTGCTACGGCAGAGGAAACTCCTCCCTCCATACAGGAAATGTGATCCGGAGATGGATAACCAGAGATGGTTGGCAACGGAGCA
>JAEMQG010000167.1 GCA_022758935.1 Candidatus Nitrosopumilus sp.
AAAGCATAAAAATAATGACTAGATAAATATTTGCAATCAGAAACTTTCTAGAATAATTGCAGTTTTGATCATATTTTTCAGAGTCAAATGGGAAGTCACTATCTATACCCCAACTTGATTGTACTCCCGTCACAATTTGAACCCCATGTATAGCAAAAGTGAAGATCGTTAGATTTTAACCATTAATTTTCAATTAAATTTGAACCTAATATTTACAGAAAATTTAATTCTTTCTGAACGATAAGTGACATATGGAACCCAAAAAAGAGACAATATAGTTTGACCTCCCATCCGGTCCATGCTTTGATGCGCTTAAATCGATCAAAAATGAGTGTTTATATGAAACAAAGTATCCCGTAAACCTTGATTGAGATTAGAGAACAAATTTATGAAATTACAGTCAAATTCTCATATGGAAAGATACATGCTTCATTTAAAAAACAACGAGTATCGACCTATTCATTCAAGTGATCTTGTTCATAGAGCAAGAGACCTTTGTTCGGACATGCCTGTCTCTGTTAGGGTCGCTCGAGTGGCAAGTAAATTTATTGAATTTGATGTGTCTGTCGCACCAGATAAATTAGATTCCGTAATAGAAAAACTATCTTCAATTGGTAAGCTGGATGATGTACGGCATATAGTTGAAGAAAATATTGATAAAGAAAAGGGTATCGCGGATGGAATTTTTTATTTTAATTCCGAAAGATTTTGGGAAAGTCATGAATCTCTCGAAGGTGTTTGGAAAAAATGCTATGGGCGAGAAAAAGAACTAGTACAAGGAATTATTCTTCTTGCAGTAGTCTTCGCGCATGCTCAAAAAAATGAGACCAACATTGGTCTTGGTATGCTAAGCAGGTCATTAAAAAAACTCGGTGATTCTCCTGCAATGTATGGCAAAATTGATGTTGATCTAATCAGAAATAAAATAAAAGAAATGCAAAAAGCTAATATTCTTACACTATTTGAGATTTAATTAATTTAAGAGCTGTTGACACTACATCTGATCCTTGAATTAGTCCAATACTTCCTTTATTAGCTTGTTTCTCAGTCATTCTTGTCGTTCCATCATTTTTGATAAAATCAGCTGATACCAAAATTGGTACGGGATCATCGCTGTGACCTTTATTGATACACGGAGTTGAATGATCTGCAGAAATAACAATAGCTACTTTACTAGAATCGATATTATCCAGCAATGTTTTGAAAAATCTCTCATCGATTTCTTCTATATTTTTCATTTTTCCAATCGCATCCCCATCGTGACCAAATTCATCTGGGCCTTTCAGATGTACATAAATTGCATTTTGAGTTTTCATTGCGTTTGCAGCCACTCTTGCTTTTTCTTCATAATCTGTTAATCCGCCCGCTTCAAATGCTTTCATTTCAAGTACTTTGGAAATCCCAATCTCCACAGGCATATCTACAATGCAAGAGAAATTCATTGAATGCATTTCATTGATTGGTTTTACATTTGGATATTTATTTCCAGCATCTCTAAGTAAAATACAACTAAGGCTTTTCTTTTTAGCCAGGATTCTTTTTTTGTTAATTGAACTGTCCTTCATAATTTTTAACGATTGTTCTGTAAATTCATTAACTAATTTTGCTGATGTCTTGGAACTTATTGTTTCATCTAAAGGGAGACATTTTTCGATTCGTAAAAAATCTCCAACGGCTTTAGCAATTCCCATTCCATCCACTCTGGCATATGCTGGGTCTGTATTGGTTATTTCTGATGATAGTTTTTCACCTATTGTTCTGATCCTTACTGTGACTCTATGCCCTATCGTGGGTGATACCACTACTGATGAACTTGGATGTGAAAATTTAATTTTATTTTCAATTTCTTTTGCAATTCCATCCGCATCCTCTTTTTCTATGTGTCTTCCTGCCCGTCTATCTATAATTACTCCCTCATCATTTAATGTGGCAAAGTTACCTCTTAATGCCAAATCTCCATCTTTGAAATCAATCCCAACTCCAATTGCTTCCATGACTCCTCTACCTGCATAATCTGCATGATGAAATTTGTATCCTAGCATATTAAAAACTGCAATATCTGATTCTGGAGCTATTCCTTTTCCTACTGAAATTACTTCGCCAATTACCCCATTTCTTGCTAATTTGTCAATGGTTGGTGTGTTGGCAGCTTCAAGTGGCGTTTTGCCACCTAAATCCGGATGTGGAAGATCACCTACCCCATCTAAAAGAACATAGATCATGTGAATGTTGGAATTAATCATGCTGGTCATATTTTCCAAAATTTTATTGCTCTCCTTTAAATCTTACATCAAAAAATACGATCTGGATAAAACGTTCATTTACAACCCCGAAAATCATTTAGGATTTTTACAAATCAATATTTTGTATTTCAATAAAAATTATACACTATCAAAAAGATTTTTATTTTAAATCCTAATATTTTTTTCTGATTTTTCAGTACATCAGTAAACGTTTTAACATGCTTAAACCTTCAGTATGAATTATGGGAGATATGCGAAAAGATTATGTTTCAGATCGTTTTATGATTGTCTCAAAAAAAGATGATAAAATAATTGATCCAAAAAAATCACCGTTTGCTCCTGGAAATGAATCTCTGACAAATCCATCCGTTCTTTCTCTAGTTGCTAAAGATGGCATGTTGCAACGTCTTCAAGACAGTGAGGATGATTATGTAAAAGGTTGGTCTATTAGAGTTTTTGAAAGTAAAAATCCCATAGTCTCAATTGAAACAGAAAACTCATACAGTGATAGACCGCATTACAGTGAACCGGCTTATGGATATCACTACATTGTTGTTGCTTCTCCTAAAGAAAAAGATACTTTATCTACTATTGATACTGAACAGTGGTCAAATGTACTTGTGGTTGTTCAAGATAGATTGCGATGGTTGTACACACAAAAGGGTGTATCATATGTTTCAATTTATGCTGATCATGGTGAATCTGCTGGAAGTCAAAATCCTCACCCTCATTTGAATATCTTAACATTTTCAACCATCCCTCCGATTATCGAAGAAGAAGCAGAAGCATCTCATAAAATTCTTAATGAAAAGGGTGTATGCCCAATGTGCCAAACTGTCAATGAGGAAATAGGCGGGCCACGACAGATTATTCAATCTGAAGGTTTTATCGCATTTTGTCCTTGGGCGCCATCATATCCATATGAATTTTGGATTTCTCCAAAAAAACATGCAACTGGATTTTCTAAAATCACTCAAAAAGAAATTAATGATTTGGCTCTGATATTGCGAGCTACTCTTGGTGGATTGTCAAAAACAGTCAAAGATGTTTCATATAATATGGTATTTCATTTATCTCCTGAAAAGAAAAACAGTCGACAAATTCACTGGCACATTGAAATCTACCCAATAACTAAATTTTGGTCAGGTCTTGAAAGAGGATACGGTGTATTTCTTAATGATTTATCTCCAGAGCAAGCAGCAGAAAAACTTGGTGCATCATGTCGAAAAGAATTGGCAAATCTTGTTGGTATTGTTTGAATAGTTTATTTATCAACTAGATTTTGTTAATGTTATGTCTCTAGAAAAATGGTCAGCTATAGCAAGTGTTGGATTGTTTGCAATGTTTGTTGGAGAAATGACTTCGATTTATAATTTTATGACTGATATTCCCACAAACTTTGCAATTGGTGTTGAATTTGAACCAAATTCAAAAATTCTTCAATTCATTTCAATTGGAATAGCACCTGCATCAATTTTAGCCGCACTTTCATTTATTCTATCAAAACGTTATGGATCTAAACAAATTGGTTCTATGATCCTAGGCGGTGGAATTATTTTGTTAATTGGAATGACTTACTGTTATACTCTTCTAGATAATCTTGCTGTTTCTTATTTGACAGACGTAGTAAAAATAGCCCCTCCTCTTTTCATGGCCATTTCTATACCTGTAATGACTGTTGGAATATTCTTGATTAAAACAAACAAGAAACGTCCTAAAAAAGAATATTTCTAAATATGATCAAATCTTAACGCATTTGCATTATGTCTAAAACCTAACTTTTCATAAAATGGTTTTATTTCATCGACACAATCTAGAATAGTTTTGTAACAGTTTTGTTCCTCTGAATATTTTAACAAGTATTTTATAATTTTTTCTCCAATTCCTTTTCCCTGATGCTCTTTGTTTACTACAACATCTTCTATATGACCAACTTTACCTCCACTATGAATAAATTTGGTTTCTATCAGGAGTGTGGCTGAACCGACAACTTTTCCATTAATAACTGCTACTACAATTACGTGTTCCGGATTTTGATCTATTTTTTCAAAAATTTTTTCAGCAGTTTTTTTGTCAATGTTGCTTGCTTGACGAAGAGAATCAAGTGTTGTTAAAAACCCATTCCAAAGATCCCCAATCTGTAATTTTCGTATGGTTATGATGTTATTATTTTCCATTAAATCTTTCCAAGATTTCGAAGATATTCTTGATTTGCTTTTAGATATGATGCTTTATTTCCGATATCGAGGAATTGATCTTTGGAAACAATACTGTTAACAATCTTCTTCTTAGTCATTGCTTTTTTAATTACATCGTCCATTCCATATGGTATATTTTTTGGAATTAGATCTAGTACGCCTGGCTCCATTACATAACAACCCATGTTAATATTTGCCTTGATTTCTGGTTTTTCATTCCAAGCAATTACTTTACCTGTTTTTGTAGTTTCTATGACTCCATACGGAAGATTTGTTTTGTACTCATTCAAACTCATTGTGATGAATGATTTTTTTCGATAATGCTGATCTATCATTTTTTGTAGATTAAAATTATATATGGAATCTCCATACATGCAAACAAAAGTATCATCGAGGAATTTCTCTGCTGTTTTTAATTGACCTGCAGTAGCTAATGGTTTATTCGAAATTGCATATTCAATAGTTACTCCAAATTCACCACCGTCTCCAAAATAATCTTCAATCTTTTTTCGTAGATAACTAACACACAATACAAATGATTTTACTCCATTTCTGCTTGTCCAGTCTATAAGGTGCTCTAAAATTGGTTTGTCTCCTAATGGTAGCATCGGCTTTGGAAGAAATATTGTGTATGGTTGTAATCTTGTACCTAATCCACCTGCTAAGATAACTGCCTTCACGAGATTTTCTTTGAAATATGACTATTTATTCTAAGGTATAGATTCCTACAGAACAAGGAAAATCAATAAAATAGTTTCAAAATTTTTTTAATTACTAGCGATGGTGTTTTTGCAAAAACTATCGTCATTGGCTCTTTTCCAAAATCTCCTTTATGATAAATAACATCTGGTTGTTTCTCTGACTTTTCTAATGCCGTTTTTATGCCCCAAATGATAGAAGATCCTTCCTTGTTCTTCACCTTTCTAGGTTCCTCACTTCTGTCGTAACTAGAGATGATCAAGCCCTCCTTGATTGGTTTTGCAATATCTTCTTTATCGTATTTTAAATTAATTGCTGATCTTACTTCTGGATATTT
>JAEMQG010000071.1 GCA_022758935.1 Candidatus Nitrosopumilus sp.
CATTAAAAAAATCAAGGGAAATCCCAAAGTTTTGACAGTTCACGGTGATTCTGAATCGTGTGAAAAATTCGCCCAAGAAATTCATGAAAAATTTGGTCTTGTGGCTCACGCCCCAGATGTAAATGAAGTAATATCTATCTGAAATGATAGATTACAATACAATTAACTTAGAAAATACAATAAATAGCGGACAAGTATTTCTTTGGACAAAACAAAAAGAATTTTGGTACGGCGTTAATGGACAAGATATTTTAAAAATAAATGATTCTGGAAAAATTACATCGTATTCAAAGAAAAAATACGATTTTTTTAGGGATAGCGACGATATGGCAAAGATAATCAGATCAATTTCAAAAGATAAAACAACAAAAATGGCTCTAAAAAAATATTTGGGACTTCGACTAGTAAGACAGGATCCGTTTCAATGTTATATTTCGTTTATAATTTCTTCAAATTCCAATATTCAAAAAATCAAATCAAGTTTAGAAAAAATTTCAGCAAAATTTGGAAGAAAAATTCAATTTGACAATAAAGAATTCCACTTATTCCCAGAACCAAAAAAAATTGCAAATGCAACAATTCAAGAAATTCAAAATTGTGGCGTAGGATATAGAGCAAAATTCATAATCGATGCAGCAAAAATGGTTGAATCACAGCAGATAGATTTCAGATATCTAGCAAAATGTAATTATCAAGATGCAAAAAAAATAATTCTGACAGTTCCAGGAATAGGAAACAAAGTTGCGGACTGTATTTTGTTGTTTTCCCTCGATAAGCTTGATGCATTTCCGTTAGATAGATGGATGATCAGAATTTTAGAGAAATATTATCTAGAAAAATTTGAACTTGAGACAAAATCAATTACAGAAAAACAATATGACATACTACATGAAAAAATTACAAAGTATTTTGGACCTTTTGCAGGATATGCACAGCAATTTTTATTTAAAATGGAAAGGGAGAACTACCAGAAAAAATGGTTGTAAACCCGTGAATTACTTACGACTAAAGTCGTCAGTTTCCTTGTTCAATGAGATCACATGACCATAGATCATACATGCTACAGTTAGAGGTGTTCTCTCCAAAGGCGTAACTTCCCTACATCCCGTAGGTAGATTATCTGTCCCTCTCTGTTTGATATTCAGAGATGCATTGTAGTCTCTATCAATAACAAGGCCACAGTGTGGACAACAGTGTGTTCTAATTGCCAAAGTTTTTTTCACCATTCTACCACAGTTAGAACAACTTTGGCTGGTTCCATGTGGTGCTACTTTTGTAAATAGAATACCAGCATTTGCAGCTTTGTATTCTAGTTTTTGGAAAAACGAATTCCAAGAAGAGTCATATATTGATTTAGCCATATGATGGTTCTTTACCATGTTTTGTATTTTTAGCTCTTCGACAAATATTGTATCGTAACTATCAACATAATATTTTGATATTTTGTGTAGAAAATCATTTCGTTGATATTTTATTTTTTGATGTATTTTTGCTAGTCTTAGCTTTTCTTTCCATTGGTTAGATGATCCTTTAATTTTTCTTGATAATTTTCTTTGAGATCGCTTTAGTTTTTCTTCAGAGTTTCTCAGAATTTGCGGATGTTCTATCACGTGACCGTCAGAATCATAGCAATAGTTGTTTATTCCAACATCTATTCCTATTATTTTCTTTCTCAGTAAAGAACAAATTGACTTGCATTCATTTTCACAAACCACTATTGCGTACCATACTCCTGTAAGCTCCTTTTTTACATGAATCTCTTTTATTTTTCTGGGTATTGTTCTGTGAATAATACACTTGATCTTCCCAATCTTTGAGAGTTTGATCTTGTTATCTGGTAAAAACTTGAATCCAGATTGGTTGTAGTTGATACTATTGTATCTTGATTTTGGCTTGAATCTTAATTTTCCTGTTCGTTTACCTCTCTTGGATAAAGAGGATAATACTTTAAGATTGTTGTAAAACTGCCATAGAACCATTTGAGCTGTTTTACTGTATACCCTGTCTTTTGGAATCATATATGGAATCATTCTTTGCAGTTCATCAAAGTTTATCTTGTAACCTTCCTTGTATGCAAGACGAGATTCAAAAATAAAATCATTGTATACCATTCTGCATGATTCTATTGCATCATCCAGTTTTGATTCTTGTGTCTTTGTAGGATACAAACGGAGCTTGTAGCTTAACATCTTGTCTTTTGCTTTTGTACATATTATACAACATCTGGTTATTATGATATAATTCGCTTTCATCTACAATGTATGTGATTTTCAGTTCAGTGATTGTTTATCTTTTTGAAGCTACATCACTAATATATTTTAGAAAATAATCGTAAAAATTCAACAACTCATTATTGATGAAATAATGAGACCATCAGTATTTTGTGAATGTATCTGCATTTCTCTGAGTGATTTCCACACATTATTTTGTGTATGACAAACATTTTTTGTATTGTGGTCTGATTGGTATTTCATAATCTTTTTTTACATCAAAGTTCTCTATTACGTTGTAATACTGTTTTACCATCAGATGATGCTGAGAAATTCACTAGAATTTAACTACTCAGTCTGTTCGCATAAACCCTTAAAATGACAATTAATTTTCAGACTCTTGGGCTGGTAGCTCAGCTTGGATAGAGTGCTGGACTTCTAATCCAGTGGTCAAGGGATCGAAGCCCTTCCGGCCCGTTTTAATAAAATTATTTATTCCTACTCAATGTTGTTGTTTATGTGAAAGACATAGAGTTTACCTTGGAGCCAAAAGAAATTCATCCAGATTCTGAAATTCGAGGAACCATCATTGTATCATATCCAGGAAAGTATGATGGTGTTGTAATTAATACCCAGATTTTAGATTCCAATGAACATATCATCTACAAATCATACAATGGGAAAAAAATATCTCAAAATGTTTCAAGATTGTTCATTAACAAAGATGTAATGCCTGAAAACAGAGCAGAGTTTACCGCAACAATAAAGTTTGAACCAAAGCAAGTTCATGAAATAAAATTTCGAGCATCAATTATTGAACAACATAAGGAAATTGAGAGTCAGATAATTTTTGCAAACTATTCTATCTAGAATTTATTTTCTATAATTGTAATTTTTCCAGTCATCCAAGGATGTGGTGTACAGTGATATGTTATTTCTGCTTTTTCAGTGAAGAGAAACTCGTAACTCTTGCCAGGTAAAATAACTCCAGGTGAACCAAAATCGCCGCTGTAAGAATCCTCATATTCTTTATCTGGAGTTACCGTGTGTGCTACAGAATCCAGATTTTTCCATGTCACGTGATTGTCTTTTTCTAATGTAGAAACAGGGCCCTTTGGAACAAAATTTGGATTCCCTTCTGTAACTGCACCTTCTACAATATTGATAATTAAATTCCCTTCAGGTTTTAGGATTTCTTCAGCAATGCTTGGCTTTGCCAGAGATTCTGGAAGATAAAATGATGTGTAATAAACAACACCTATTGAAGCACCAATGATAATTGCCATCACTCCTACCCCATATGCGTGACTTGATGTTGGTGCACTCAACGATTTTTTTAGGTCTAAGGAGTTCTTATAAAGCTTTTTTAGAATTTTGAAGAGATCATGGTTTTTTTAGATCTGATGAACCAAAGTCATACTTTCTATTTGTATCTAGTCCCAAATCTGCTTTAATTGTGGGTGTAGGAATTTGTGCAGTTTCTTTTGATTCTTTTTTGCCATCGTCTAAGATATGACCTTCTGAAATCTTACTAGTGTTTGGAACTAGTTGCGGTTCTGCCAATCCTTTTGGTTTTTCTTCTGGTACGTGTATAGGAGGTGGTGGAGGTGCATTCTTTGCCTGACTCAATCCATAACGGTAAATATGGAAAAACCCAGCAAACACTATCAAAATAATTCCTATAAAGAATAATGAAATATTTTTCATTCCAGTCAAAGCTGCATTGTAAGCTGCAATGTTTAGGAAAACTTGAAATGCCAAGAGTCCCACAATTAGCCAATTAATCCACTTTTGTGAGAGATTAATCGAGGCTACTTTCTTTGGACCTTTTTCTTTAGCAAGTTTGGCCTTTCTTTCAGATTCTTTTGCAAGTTTGATCATCATGTATGAGAATCCAAATCCTAGTGGAACTAGCAATATCATCACTGTGTAGATAAATATAGGATCAATTACTAGACGCTGCACAAGTGGAATTTTGACATCTGATGGAATGTAGAATCCCCAATATGTCGTAACCATAATCTGTGCAATTCCTGTAATTCCAAATGCGGTAATTATTGGGCGATCTTTCCAGGAGAATTTTTTGTATCTATCAATAAATGGAATTAGTAAGAATGAAGCAATGAACAATCCAGGCCAAAGTACGCCGGTTACAAATTTGTCATACTGTGTCCTCAAAAACGCATATAGTCCTGTAAGATACCATTCAGGTACAGTGACACCCGGCGGCTGCGTCGGAACAAACTTGAATCCCATGTCAATTGGGAAGACTCCTCCTGTGATCAAAATGGCGCCTCCAATTGCCATTACCATAGGTACATCAAACACTAGGAATCGAGGAAAGTGAACTGCCATTAATCCAAGCATCACTAGAGGTAAAAGAAATACATGCTGTGCATAGAATCTTAATACAAAATCAGAAAATCCACTACCAAACATTGCATCACGAATTGTAGGTCCAGCTACAGGAATCGAAGTGGTAAGAGATGCAGCAATACTGATTGCAAGTTCCGCTCTTTCACTAAATATAATATCGTAACCAGTAAATGCTTCTAGAATTGTAACTGTTCCAAGTATAACTCCAGTAGCCCATAAAATTTCATTTCTAATTTTGTATCTTCCACTAAAGTATTGATAGTACATGTGTAAAATTGCCAACAAGACCATTGCGTTGGAAGCATGATAGTGAATATTTCTAATGTGAAAACCAAATGGAACTTGATCATTGATAAATTGAACACTGTTCCATGCCCGGTCCAACATTGGTTGATAGTAAAACATTAGCAATGCTCCGGAAATTCCAAGTATTACAAATACAACAAAGGTAAGCATTCCCAAAAATCCAAATGGACTAACAAATCTTGCAGGAAATGAAAATTTGATTCCAGTAAAGATTGTTCTATCTAGTCCATCCCATAGCCAATAAAAAAAGGCAACTGCGCCAGTTCTTCTATGTAACGAAACGGCCATATCCTATTACCCCATTATTATTCACACCCCAAGTTGGTGGATGAATCCATAAAAAACCATCGGTATCAAGTTCAAAATTTAGTTGTGCTAGTGTGTTTGAAGGTGCAGCTTGTAATGATGCAGGTCCAGCAAACGCAGTTCCAGTTGCAGGATCATACATACTTCCATGACATGGACATTCACCTCTCCTTCTACCTGGTTCAGGCCAGTATTTCCATAAACACCAAAGATGAAGACACACCATACTATACGCCCTAAAAGATGAAACATCATTTTTTGAACCACCTAGTTCTTCAGGTAATCTAATGAATTGCCATTTTCGAAATGCTTCTGTGTCAAGTGCAGGATCACCAGTACTTGGATAAGTAATGACTTCAGCGCTATTTGCTGGAAATGTTTTTACGTTGGCTTGAGAGCCGTCAGGCAAAATAACTTTAGCTTTTTCAAGATTAGCTTGTGATGGATTTGGCATAAAGTTTCCAAATGGAACAAATGGAGCAAACGCCAAACCAGTGCCAGCAGCTCCCATTAATTTAAGAAAATCTCGCCTAGATAATCCGCCAGATTTTTTTGTCCCCTGCTCTGACATTCAAGCTCACGTACTCGCCAAATTGCTTATAAATCTTGTTCAATTATTTATTAAGTTTTTGTCTAAAAATTAAAAATAAAACAATTCCGATCGCAATTCCAACTCCAATGCCGATACCAAGACCAATGTTAAAAAATGAACCATTTTCAGATTGTACATTTTGAATTGTAGTTGTAGAATCATTGTGAATGGCCCTATCAGAAAGTGTAGAGGGAATGTTGGTAATATTTTCTATAGATGAGAGATTTACTTTTGGATTTGTTTTGTTTTGGATTAATTGAACTTCTGAAGAAATGTTGGAAAATTTAGCTGCAAGTGTAACTGATTCAGTAGTGGAATTACCGCCAAACAGTGTAGAATGAGCTAAAAGCGTATAAGTTCCAGTTTGATTAATTGGAACGTAAAGTATAGTGGATGTATCATCTTTATTTTTGACAGGGAAAAAGCCGCCGCCCTGACTGAAAACAGAACTACCTAGCCAATCAAGTGAAGGCCAACCAAGAAAATGACCAAATATTCCTGAGGGCATATTAGTTTGAATTATTCTTCCTTTTGGATCCATAACAAATACTGATAAATTTGTATCACTATTTTTCCAGGATAGTTCAATTGCTGCAGAATTTATTGATTTGTCTGCAATATCAAAATAATATTGTCTCCAATCACCTGCCATGTATCTATTTGACATGTCAAATGCGCCTTTTACATAACCGTTACCAAAAAGCACATCATCACTTTGTTTTCCTGGAATTAGCACCAACGAATCTTTTTGATCAATTTTTTGCTTTACAACAAAAGTTACAGGCGAGTTGACAATATGTTTTTCACCTTCAAAGGTTATGAATCCTTGATAAACACCAGTTTGCAGATTATCTGGTACAACTAGAGAAATGTCAGTTTGAGCAGTACCGTTTGCCGGCACAGAAATTGTTTCTGATTCGGGCCAAATAACTGACCACTTGTCTTTGGCATAATAGCTTGCAGACAAGGTGTATTTCATGGAGGTAGAATTTTGTTTTGTATCGCCTAGATAGAAAGACTGTCTAGTTGGAGTTGGATAAACTCCAACAAGTGGAATGCCGGTGAATTTCTCATTTGGTTCACTAATTCGAAGTTCCTGAACAGTGCCCCATGATCCAGCCCTGTTTATCATGGATAACTCATTAGAGGTGATATCAGTGTCGTTGTTTTTATCAATCCAATCATAAATGTATAGTGAAGAAATTTTGAGATCATTTGCATAGACCTTGTCAGTTTTGTTCATAAAATTATCAAAGGGGAAATTTAGATTCAATACCAACAGAGAAGATTTATCAGGTATTGGATTTTTGTCAAAAAAATCTCCTAGTTCTTTGTGCTCTTTAATGTCAGACAATTTAATATAATTTGGAATAAATGCATCCGATTTATTTAGCAATGAATCTTGCTGATGCACTATTGTTGTGCCATCAAATTGAGTTTTTTTAATTAGAGATATTGTCGTAGGTTTGATAGATATTTGGATTGTTTTGTTTGTCGGATTTTCAATTGTAAAAGTCGTCACACTGTGTTCTCCGGGAAGTAATTGTCCTGCAAACCAGCTTGTCATTGGCATGATTTTTGATGGGAACTCAAATTTGCCAAATCCTATAGAAGTGGAATTTATTGATTCAAGTGCCGGATTTAGAATTTTTTTTATGTTTTTGTATGATGCGTCATTATGAACTACAAATATTCCTTCTTCACCGTTTACAAAGCCTAGTGCTTTATTGACATCTACAAGTCCAGATCCTTGCGTGAGTGGATCATTTTGAAGATCTTTTGCAGTGGACATCAAAATGTTTTTGATGGTAAATGGATCATATTCTTTTGATTGCTTGTGTAATCCTTCCATCAATATTGCTGCGCTGCCAGAAACTAGAGGAGCCGCCATGCTGGTTCCTCCAAATAATGAAAAGGATTCATTTTTTGAATTCTTTTCTATTTTAAGAACACTTGATGGAGTAAAACCGTGTGCACCAATACTCATCAAATCAGGTTTTGGATCTCCAATAATTCCTGGACCCCTGCTTGAAAAATCTACTACTTCATTGATTGGCAAAGTTGAATTACCAAATCGCGGTTGATCCTTAAATGGACCGTACCCTACAAAAACATTGTTTGTAGTAGCGCCAACTGTAATTCCAAATGGGGAGGCGTTGGGAAAGCCAATTGTCCCGTATCCGTGTCCCGAATTACCTGCACTAGAGACAATTGTCACGCCAGGGTAATTATCATCAAGTGAATGTGGGGTTGCAAGTAGCCCAAGTATTATTGATTCAACGTCCAATCCGGGTGCAGTTTGAATAGATGGGAAATTGGAAATCCCCCAACTGTTTGAAATAATATCAACTCTTGGACTACCTGTGAAATTCCAACTGTGTCCTTGATTTTCAAACCCGGCAGACCATAACCAAGCATAAATGGTATCACCAAACCATAGTGCCTTTATTGGGACAATCTTTGCTCCAGGTGCAACTCCTTTAATTGTAAATTTTCCAGTGTTATTGTAGATATCATATGTTTGCTCGCCTTTTGATGTAATGGATGAAGCACTTGAAGTACCGTGTCCCATAAAATCAGTCATCACCCCAAAGAAATTCCCTTTTGGATCAAGTGCAGGCAGTAATGTTCCATTAATTGCATGAAGTTTTTTGTCAACATCTGAAGTTTTGTTTTGAATTACGCCGTAAACATCTAGTACTTGAGCACCTATTGTACCTGCACTGTAATCGGCTTTACCGTCATTATTAGAATCATAAACCAGGTATTCCTTTCCACTTCCCAAAACAATTGGTTTCTCATCAGTAAAGTCAAAGTCATATTTTGGTTTCTGGCCTGATTCTAGTTCAAATCTTGTATAATCTTCCCAAGAAGTACTCATATCAGGAATTATAGTGTCATAAATTCCGGCAACATTAGAATCCACTACAAGTACAGGTACAACTTGAATTCTTGCAAGGGGTCCTTCCAAACCACCCTGATACATTGCACCAAGATGATAGATTCCACTTTTTGATTTGATGTAATTTCTACTATCTTGTCCAATCTTGATGTCTTTATCCAGGGTACCATTAAAAGTTGGAGCGATTCCTATTTGTGGAAAAAATGAATTATAAACTAGAACTTTTGTTCCGTTTCCACCTTGAGATATATCAAGAAAAACTCCATCTCTTGTTTTGTATACCAGTGATGTAAATCCATCTGGAACCGGCTTTGTGTAATTTCGAATAATTCCATCTTTATCTATAAATGCAAAAAAGGTAGAGTTTGTCAGTACAATTCCCTGACCATCAGGATCAAGCATTATTGGGTGATTTTTTTCATCTCTTGCCAGAGAATTCTGGATGTCAAGATTTGAAAAGTCCACACCGGTATCAACTATTGCAATTTTGATACCTTTTCCAGTGACATGGTATTTTGTTTCTGCTAGTGTAGAGCCAGTGATATTGCCAATCCGAGAAGCATCTTTAATTTCAAAAGTGTCAGAGTGGAAATCTAATTTGAAATCTTCCATCACATGATACCCTTGGGAAATAAGATTTGAAATAGAGTTTTCTGAAAGTACTGCAACATAAAAAAATCCATCGCTAGATTGAATTCCATACAACGAATTTTTTTTTAAAATATTTGAATCATCAGAGCCGGTTCCAAAAATTATATATCTTTTAAAGTTATTTGGTTGAAGAAAATCTGAATTTATTTCCATAATATCTGAACCAAATAAAATATCAGCATTTTTGTGAATCGAGTTATTCTCACGATTCAAATCTCCATCCACATTTGCATAAGAATTTGCAAACATTCCTAAAACAAAAAGAACACTAGAAAAGAGAATTAATTTGTGGATTATAACTAATTTTGTTATTACTAGATTATTATAATTATCTTCTTCGGGCAAGTATTGTAATTTGTAGTGCCACAATTATTCCAATTGATGCAACAATTGGGAATAATAGTGAATTTAGTCGTGATGATGCCTCTTCCATGTTTTTTACAGAGTTTGAAATAGATGTAACGCTAGTGTCGATATTAGTGCTAGCACTTTCCAAAGTAGAACCAAATCCTGAAATGTCTGATTTTAATGTGGTCAGTTTATCGGATGTTTCATTTAAAACAGAATTTAGTTTGATTAATTGATTTGAAATTCCCCCCAAATTCTGACTAAGGACATTAGTTGCAGCTGAGCCTTGAGATATTATTCCTTTATTAAATGCCACAACATGAAAAACAAAGGTTCCCTCTTCGTGTGGAGTATAATCTACAAAGTATAGTCCTTGGTGAAGTGTTGAAAAAGCATCAGATATTGTTTCTACCTTTCCTGAAGGAAGATGAATGTGAGTTGTTGCAAGCAGTTCCTTTGGATCGTTTCCAATCAAAAGACCGTCACTTGTAGTCTGCACAAATACCCTAAATGGTGTATTTATTGCAGCAGTTTCAGGGGCAAATACCAGTGTGGTTAGATTTCGCTCCACAGGTATCTTTGTTAGTTCTGAAGTTGATGCAAATTTTACATCTATTTTTTGAGAGAGACCACTTTGTTGCGTGCTAATTACTTCGATAGTATATGTGCCAAAAGGGAAACTGGGTGAAGGTTCAGGCCACGTCAACAGCACGTGATTAAATATGCCTTCACTGCCTATTGTAATTTGATCAAACTTTGCAATTGTATCATCTGGGGCAAATACCCGAATAATCAAAGTTTCATCAGGCAAGCCTTTTCCATAAACCAAAAGAGGCTGTCCTGCAGTGTATACTTGATTGTATGTGTTTAGTTCCAGTTCAGAAAATGCATCATTTACTGGAATAACTGCAAGTAAAATAAAAAACAGTAAAATTTTGAATTTCAATTTAAAATAATAAAATATCATCACCTAGATATTGCTTCTGGAATTATCTACAACTATCGTTAAGAGTTATTTAAAAAAAATAAAAAAAGGGAAATGTGAACTAGTTGTTATCTTACTTTACAGTTATCGCTGTTTCGACAGTTGGTGATAGAGCCGTTGGATTATCTACTGATTCCCATACGAATGCTGTAGCGACATAAGCGCCAGCTTCGGCTGGAATCCATGATAATGCAGGGCTAAATGATTGACCTGGAGTTAATGTACCGGTAATCCATGCGAGTGATACTGTAACACCGTCGCCATCCTGAACCTGTATCAAGTAAGCAAATGCTTGATCTCTATCTTGGCCATTTGCAATATCACAAGTAATTTGTGCTTGTTGGTCTACAGTGACACTAGTTAAAGTGTTTGCAAATGCATCAACAACTCTACAAGCACTGATTGGTGCTCGTTCTAGAGGTGGCACAATAGTACCGATAAGTGCAGTGGCAGTGATATCGAGTTCATCTGCTGTTGTATATGGGTTAGGTAGTGTATTGTCTGCATAACTTGCTGTGACAGTGTCACCTTCTGCGACTCTGAGTCTGTGACCAGATGATTCGTCAGTAACAGTGAAGAACACTGTGCCTTCGAATATTCCGGTTGCCTCATTAGTCTCAGTTACAGTTAGATCAATACCTCCGGCGTCGGAGTCAGACCACACATCGACGTTGAAGTTGTCGACTGCTTCTGGATCCCAATTCATGTCTGGGTCAATTATTCTTACAACACCTGTTCCGCTAGCTGGATAGCTTGCTTCAAGCCACTGGGTTTCACCGATATTCCATCTGATGAGTGCTGAACCGACTACTGTTTCATCCTCTGAGAATTCAAAGGAGACAGTAATACCGTCATCGTCATCTGCTGCTAAGAGTCCATCAGTTGGACCATTACCAGAGGATGGAGTTGAAATTACATCATCACCATTTGCGGATCCAGTTGTTGGATCGCCATCGGCATCATGTGTAAATCCGGTAAGAATTACCTCACCAGTAAAGATGCCTGTGTCAGTACCAGTTTCGACTAGTTTGTAATTGTCGAGATTGTCACTTCTGGTAGAGACCTTTATTGGGTCAATGTCAGTGTTTCCAATGTCGTCAATTAAGTTACTGTCAAAGTTGTGATCTGGTGCGACAATAGTAATGTATACTTTATCAGTCCATGTGTAAACTTTTTGGTCAAGCTCTACAGTTGCTCCGAAGTTTGAAGTATAGACAGTCAAGTTGACGTCTTGGTCTTCATCACCTACAAAGTCAGATCCGGATGGGCCCCAGTCAGAATATTCAAGATCGGCTTGTTCGCCTCTCTTTAATGTTTCACCATCTAATACTTGAGGAATCTCGACGACAATCTGGAATATACCAGTGCTGTCACCTGTTTCTCTAAAGTTAAATGGTTCTGGGTCAAATGCGGCTCCTTGCAAGTCAGCGTCACCCATGGTGACGGTGGCAGCATCAGAGTCCCATTCAATTAAGTCCAAGTCATAAGTCTCTGCCTGATCATTGTCCAGATCGAAGTCTGGTTCAATGAGGGTTAAGATCATGTCGGATCCAATAATGTATACGGATTTGTCGGATTGCAATACACCGTTTCTCAAGTCAAATGCTGCGGAATCAGTTACAGTGTTTTGATCACCTGATGCATCAATTGGATCAGTGTATTCTACTTGGAGAATATCTCCTTGTATAAGACAATAATCACCACTTGTTGCAGCTTTGGTGAATCTATCAGTTACTGGATTAACAGCAACGTCAACTGCTCCATTAAGTGGAGCATAGTCGACTGTATCTGGGCACAACGAATTGGCTGGACCGTCGGTGTATCTAACTACAATGTCAGATTCGAATATTCCTGCGTCTGGTGCGATTTCATCCATTGGACCAAACTGTCTTGCGACTGGGTCATCAGTGAATGTTCCTGTTGCAACTGCTCCTGTAGCGGCTTGTGTAATTGTTACTTGTCCAGTAACAAATCCATTACCACTCGGAGAAGGTGAGACAGTTAATTCGCCATCCTCTATTGAAGATACGTTATCTGTAAATGTGAAGGATGCAAATAATGCACCTTGTTCAATATAGACAGTACTAGATGTAAAGAGTGGACCAGTAGCTGAACCATCAACAATGTTTAATTCATTATTAACACTAGCATCGACATCGATGTTAGTATCACCATTGAGATCGTTCCACACTGCTGTTGCAGTCTTTGAATCTGGACCAAGTGCATCACCAATGGTGACTGCGCCTGGGGTCATACCGCTATTTGCAATTACAGTAACAAGTTCGTCTGAAGAAATTTTACCTGTTCCAACGTTTAAGAATACTCCTGTTGCACAATTGGCTTGTGACATACCTGCTTGACAGATAATCACATTACCGACTGCGTCAGCAATATTAGTTATTTCAGAACCTGAGCCAAGGCCGGGTGTACCGTCATTGGTAAAGATTGCTGATACGGTGGTAAGTGTATTTGGTGCTCCCTGTGTGATGGTTATTGGACCATTGACAAAGGCACCTGTAGGACCAACAAAGCCAGATAGTTCAGAACCTGAATCAAGACCGGTTACACCTGAATTGGTAAAGGTTGCTGCTACTACGTTGGCTCCCTGTGTGATAGTTACAGAGAAAGGATTGGTTGCTACACCAAAGACTGAAGGATCACCAATTGCAGTGCCACTAAAGCCAGGAGTAGTAGTTTTGATTCCGGTGACTTCACCGTTATCTACCCTACCGTTTCCAACTAATGAGTTTCCTACATTGATTGGACCTAGAGCTTGTACTGGACCACCAGCAAAGCCGAGGATTACAGTATCAGAGCCTCTTAATACAGAGACCTTTACTGGACCGACGGTTGCTGTTCCTGCAACTGCTTGTGCGATTTTATCTTCACCGCTTGCGGATATATCGAAATCTGGATCGTTAACTCTCACGTGAATTATTAGATCGCCACTGGCTAGGAACTCACCTGTTTGAAGACCGGCTGGTGCTCTTGGAGTACTCAAAGTATTCATTCCAGTTTGGTGGATTGGGAATACTGAACGGCCTTTTGGGGTGGTGTCACTAGAGACAGCAAAGTCTGATGGGATACCAAATGGTACCGGATAGACAGTTCTGTCTAGACTAACTGAACCAGTGTTGGCACGAATTCCTGCGCCATCACCTACTTCAATGATTTCACCAGATGCGTCTCTAAAGTCAACATAGTTGACTTCCATATCGAGACCTGTTACAGATTCAGGAGCTGTTGCACCTGGTCTGCACCATGCTGATGGTACTGCGAAGTCACCAGTAAAGACACCGGAGGCTTTGTTGGTCTCAATTAAAGAGAATCCAGTTCCACCTAATCCAGTATCTGTTCCAACAAGTGTGATTAGCGGTGCTAAGCATGCACTTGTTGTTGGAGGTTGCTTCCAGTTCAAATCATCAAATGTGACATCTAGTAGTCTGCCTAATTGATCACCAGTGCTTAATGCAATTGAGGTGCCACCGTTTGCAACGGTTTCATCTCCAACTACATCAAAGTTGGCATCAGAAGGTACTGTGACTACGGTATAGATATCGACAAGATCAGTGTCTACGTTAAGATCTAAGTCTTCAAGTGTAATTGTAACAGTGTCAGCGTTTTTGAAGGTTTCTGCGTTAAATGATACAATACCAGAATGAGCTGGGGCTGCTTCTTGATCAGATACTTGAACTACAGTACCATCTGCGCCTAGGTCATTATATGTGACTCTTGGTGATTCTTCATCATCCAAGTCTTCAATTACAACAAAGCTTGCGGTGTTGGAAATTGGAGTTAGGTTAGCGTATGTTGCTGGATCAAGGATGTTAAGCTGGTTGATCATGGTGTACTCTAGTGTACCATCAAAGGTACTAGTGTTATCACCTGTCTCTTCTAGCTCTAATCTGATTATTTGGTTAGCAATTCTTTCATTGTTTTCTCTACCATCATTGGTAAAGCCGAATCCAAAGACATCAGCTACTACTGGTAATACAGTATTACCAGGTATAGTGCCACCTACACCATTTATGGTGAAAGTAGCAGTCAGTGGAGTTCCAGGAGCTAATCCTTCAAAGTTAGACTCTTTTAGTAGAATCAACCCTTGTAATGGTTGAGCCTTAAATGTGTCTGCGATGGAAGGTGCAATGATGTTGGTAGTAACACCAGCTAACGTAATGTCAACTGTTGTAACTGCAGCACCAAGAGCGTTTGCATTACTTAATGATCTAACATCATAATTGAATAATACAAATCCGTGGAAGTTGGCTTTATTGATTGGTGTTGATTTGAAGACGTCTGCCATTGTTCCAGAAGTTAAGACAAGGGATGAGCCACCTACTGCACTAGATACATGTGATGCAATTACAGATGAGGCGCTACCAGTAACTAGCATAGCTCTATCACTGAATTTTTGTACAGTGTTAGAATTAACCGTTATTGGACCGCCAGCTAGTGTAGCTGCAGTTAATGTAAATAATGTGTTTGGTGTACCTGTTCTTAATGCTGGAATTAGTGCGACGTTAGGATTGAATAGATCCAAGTCTTCATCGGCTCTGCTGTTTCTGTTTGCATCGCCGTCAACTAATGAGAGTGGAATTTCTTCACCAGAAGACCATTCAGCATCAATTGGTTTGATATCAATTGTTGCAAAGTTGAAACCTACAAGAATTGTAACAGGGGTATCATTATAATCAATAGATGCGGAGGTTCCCCTCTTTGCAGCATCTGTGATTTTAACGGCTGATGTATCTGATTCATCATATGAACCAAATATACCAGAGTTTGGACCCTGTTCTGTAATTGTAATTGGTACTTGACCGCCTAAGAAACCATTAAAGGTTGTCCATGTGGTTGGGTCTTGATTATTTCCAAGTGTTTTGATTGCAGAATCTTGGTTATCTTGTAAGGTAACCACGAATCCTTTATTCTGAACATCTGGGTTTAATTTTAGTACACAATTGTCTTCACACATTAAGTTTGGTAGTTGACCAGTTAAGGTATTTGGACCTACGCTTGTATTTGTAGCAGTATCACCATTACCAGCGCCGTTCTCATCGAATACTTGGTAGTGTGTAGAAATAGTTCCTACGGTACCAAATGTCCAAGAGTCTTCGTCGGTTGGATCAATGTTCAGCCATAGATCAGTGATCGTGGTCTGAACTTGTGAACCTGTTGTATATACAGCCTTGTCTAAACTTGCTTTGGCAAATTGATCTACAGTATCAAAAGTAAGGGTTGTTGTTTGAACACCGCCACCTTTGTTGTACTGAACTACAACGTTACCAGTTGGGTTTAGATTGTAGAGTTGAATAAATGGCCAGTTGTCTGGATTTATCAACTTGATTTGTCCGATTATACCAAGAAATGATGATGGTGTTTTTGATTCTCTTACTACGTTATTTGCATTATTAGGACTAACAGATCCAACACATACACCGGCTGGAATTACTCCACCGACTATAGCTGC
>JAEMQG010000168.1 GCA_022758935.1 Candidatus Nitrosopumilus sp.
TTAATTAGTTTTTTTCTGGTTTTGAGTTATTACTATTTCAACGGTTTCAAGAGGATCATTTACTTGATTGAGACTAATAGAAAACATTTTTGGTTTCTCAAAGTCTTCAGTACAATCTGGACATGCATAGACTAAAACCCGATGCTCGTTTGGGGCTTTGGGATTGGATAATCTTGGATAATACACCAATCTTGCACCACAATCTACACAATATCTGTTGGTCCTCCTAGTTCTGACCAATGTAATCCTCCCGCATTAATGATGATATGCGATCAACTATTAGATCTATCCTGTCTAATAGAGTACACTAAATTGTTTCAATCGATCAATATTTCAAAACTCGAAAATTGAAATATATTTTTAGATTTAATGTGAATCTTTTCAGACTGTCAAAAATAAATATCTTGGAATTTGAGATTAGCAATAAAACGCGCCTCCCATCAGACTTGAACTGATGACCATCCGATTAACAGTCGGATGCTCTACCACGCTGAGCTAGGGAGGCACAAGTTTTTACCTTAATAAAAGCGATTTAATCCTTGCGCCTATTGGATATAATGCTTAACAATGAATATTCTTAGTTAAACTTGACAAAAAATTCCTTAATGTCTCTAGAATAACTTTCTACTAATTCAATTATTTCCATATGTTCCTCTGCGGTTGGATCACGTTTATGTACAATTTGAAATGCACTTAAAGCAGAACCGACCATTTCACCCACAAAAAAACCACAAAGAAAATCACCTACATTTTGACAGCTCCATAATTGGGAAACTCTTGGCGATGCACCTGTACTCTTATACAATTCAAGAGTTTGTTCGATTAGAGACGATGTTTGTTTTGAAAATTCAGAATCAAGAGTCATGTGAAATAATATTTGCAAAAATCAATTTTTACTTTTCTAATCCTTTTTTCTTCTCATATACGTAGACACCATCTAAGAAGACTCTATGATCTTTATCTTTCACTTTGCTACGTAACTCTATATTCGCTGCAGTCTGCGTGACATCATTCCAAACTTCCCCTGTTAAGATTACATCTTCACCTTTTGGAATTACTTTTGTATTTCCAATTATCCTTGAAACTCTTGCAGATCGTTCCCCCTGAAAATTTTCAATTAAAACCGTTTTGTCTTGAACTTTAACTGTGATTGGAAAATGTGCAAACACTATTTTCATTTTAATTGTATATCCTGTGGTTAACCCTTCACAAATATTTCTTATAATTGATCGTGCCGTATGCAGTATTGAATAATCTCTCTTTCTATAGCCTTGGGATTTGAGTACTATTTTTCCATCCATGATTTCAATATTGACTGGTATTTTTCTAAAATTCTTGTATGTTTTACCTAGCGGGCCTTGAAAATGTAACATGTGTTTTTTTAATGTCACATTGACCCCGACTGGAATTTCTATTATTTCTTTAAATTTTTCAATTTGCTCAGTAGACATATCCTATCAAAAATCCTCCTATTCTTTTGTTTATAGCTTCGTGATGTGACATAACTCCTTGGTTTGTTGTTACTAGTAGCATCCCTCTATTATAGGCCGGCAAGTACTGTTGTTCCCAGTCGTTATATTCATCATTTTTTACTTTAAATCTTGGCGAAATTGCACCACATTTTGTAATTTTTGCTAACAAGTGAATTTTGAATTTCCCTCCTCTGTTATCATTAATGTGTTCAAATTTACCGATGTACCCATCTTTTTGAAGAGTCTTTAGAACCTCAATTCCTAACTTTGAAGTTGGAAGAATAATACAGTCGCTTTTTCTTCTGGCCTCATTATTGTATAATGTGACAAATAGATTTGCTAAAACATTCTGTGCTGGCATCTATATCACATATTTTTCCTAAATCCTAAGGAGGTCGCTACTTCTCTAAAACATCGTCTACAAATCATCAAATCATATTTTTGAATTACAGCTGTATAGTCTCCGCACCGTTTACACCATTTAGATCCTCTGCCAAAGTCATGCTTCTTTCTTCCAGTTGCTTCGTATGATCTGTCTTTTGCCATTATACTACCGTCACTCCAAACTCACTAACTAGATAATCCTTTGCTTCTTGACTTTTTATTGCATGTGATTTTCCAATCTTTGCTTTATGCTTGCTTCTTTTTCTAATTCCATAACCTGGCCTTGTTAAAGTTACTGAAATTCCAAGACCTAAAATTCCAACCTGAGGATCATATTTTACACCTGGAATGTCTATGTGTTCCTTAATTCCAAATGAGAAGTTTCCAAAATTATCAAAAGACTTTCCGTTAATTTGATTTCCTTTCGATTCCAATAATCGTTTCAGTAATTCTCTCGCATCATGTCCTCTGACTGTGACTGCAACTCCTATTGGTTCACCCTGTCTTACTCCCCATTCTCTTTGCGTCTCTTTGGCTTCACGAGAACATGATTTTTTACCTGAAATATGATCTATGGCTTTTTTTGCTACTTCAATCACATCACCCGATTTACCCAATCCCATATTTAGTACCACTTTCTCTAATGATATCTTTTTCATGGGAGATTCAGTTATCTGGGACATATTATCACTTTATTTGAATTACTGGCATTTCTTTTCCTACTACCATTATGATGTCTGTTGGAATTTCAATTTTTCTTTCACCTAAAATCAACACTGCCCGTCTAGGTAGAATGAAAGTTCCTTCTTCCATTGATTCAATTTTACCTATTTGACCCGCGTTAATTCCACGAGTTACTAACACTTGAGAACCTTTTTCTAATTTTATAACTTCAAGTATTTTTTGTTCTGGAATTTGTATCAAGCAAGTATCTCCAACATTTACTTTGACATCTGAAATTGTTGAACGCCCATCATGAAATCCTATCTGTATTTTGCCTTTACTGATGCTTGTTTTGCTTTTGACTCTCACTAGTTTTTTCGCTTTCTCTGACTCTTTAATTTTTAATGGTTTCAACAGTTTACCTTCCATTGGAACTAGACGATAAACTTCTGGGACATTTTCTAATTCCACTACATCCATCAATCCTATTGCATGATGAAGTGATTTTCTAACAACCCCGTCAATCTTTACTTTTCCCGCATAAATCGCCGCTTTTGCTTCTCTTAAAGTAGTCACCAATTTCAATACATCTCTGAGAAATACTGCAGTTGGCACTGAATACTCTTTTGAGTGTGGACCTGGTCTTACAGTAATTACAAACCTCTTATCTTTTCTTGTAATTCCCCAAAATTGTGGGGCCATTTGTCTTTTGAGTTTTTTACTTCCAGATATGCTTACCATTATTTTTCAACTTCCTTTTTTTGATTTTTTGCCACTTTTGTTTCTTTGGTTGTTTTCTCTTTTTTTACTGTTTTTTCTGAGTTTATTCTTGGTTTCTCATTTGGTCTTTTTCCTTCAAGTTTTACAATTCTCCATTTGTCCTCTGTGTTTAAACTGGTAACTAGAAGATTTGAGGCGTGAATATATACATCAAATTTATCTCCCTTGGTTTTCTCTTTTTTTACCCCTTCTATGGCAACACTGCTTTTTTGTGTAGATACTCTTGATATTTTACCATCTACCCCTTTGAATTCCCCTCTGACAATTTTTACAGTATCTCCTTCTATGACTCTGACACTCTTTTTACCATATTTTTTTTGAAGTTCTTTTGATAGATGACTGCCTAATTGTTTACTTTTTGTATTGAATGTTGGATGATAAATCAACTGGTTTCGCATTTTTGTTGGTTTCATATTATACCACCATTGATGCCAAATTAGCGACTCTTGGCCATTTTTCTGAAGCTTCTGCTGCAACCGGTCCTTTGATGTCTGTGCCTTTGACTTCTCCTTCTGGAGTTATCAACACTGCAGCATTATCTTCAAAGCATACTCTAACACCGTTTAATCTACGAACTGCATATTTTTGTCTAATTATAACTGCACCATACACCTGCTTTCTTAATTCTGCTGGACCTTTTTTTACAACAACATTACAAAAATCACCAACTGCTGCAGCTGCTAATTGTGCATGTCTGGTTTTGTGTCTTTGTACCATTACTATTTCTAAAATTTTTGCACCTGTATTATCTGCACAGACTACTCGTGCGCCAATAGGAATTGCTCTTGTGACGTAAGGGCGGAATTCGGCCACTCCTTTTCCGGCTTGTTTTGCCATTAGGTTTTAACCTCCACAACAACATATGATACTGATTTTGATATTGGTCTGCACTCTGCTGTCAATACATGATCGCCAGTTTCAACATCGATGCACTCCGGCAAGTGGGCATGAATTGTATTTTTACTTCTTGCATATCTTTTGAATTTCATGTAGTAGATCGGTGATTCTTTTTGTAGCGTAATTGTCTGCTTTGCTTTATTACTCGTAACTTTACCATCAAACAATTTTCCTCTTATTGATAATTTGCCATGAAATGGACAATGGACATCTGTACACTCCCTGCTCGGTGCTTTAACTTTTAATCCAATGTTTAATGTCATGCTTTCCCTCCTATCCTGTCAAATGGTCTTTTTGTAATTTTTGAACCGTTTAAAATAATGGCTTTATCATCGATTAAAAATTTCAAACTGTTATTTGATTTAGCAATCATTTTAGTTCCATTTACGGTATTTATGGTGATCATTGATTTTGTTTCATCTATTATCGTTCCATTTAATCCTATGATTTGTGAATTTGTTGATTCAACAATCTCTGTGCGTAATCCAATTAATTCATGCGATGTAATGTTTTCAGGAGTGATCATTTTATTTTCATCTCATTTAGTCTGGTCAACATTCTTGCAATGTCGTGTCTGAGAGGTTTTAATTTCCCGCTTTCTTTTCTTAATGTTCCTTTTGAACCATCAACTCTTAATTTTGCAAGCTCACTCCTTGTTTCTTGAATCTTACTTTTAAGATCTTTTTCATTTAATTCTCTTATTGTCTTCATACTTAATCGTGTCATTACAATAACTTTGCCTCTTCTTCTTCAAGTGTTTCGAGTTCCTTCATTTTTTCTTCCTCTAATGCAATTTGTTCTGATTCTGTTCTTGCTTTACGTTCAACCTCTGTTTCATCTCTCATTTTTCCGGTACCTGTGTCTTTAATTTGCTTTCCTTTCTTTGGTTTTTGAGTCTTAAATTCAAATTCTGGAACATATTTCTCGTTTCTTGCAATTCTTATTCTGATTCCAATTAATCCCATTGCAGTTTTTACATGTGCAATGTCTTCATCTACAATGACCTCTGCGTGGTGACCAGCTCTTGGTAGAATTCCCATACTGTGTTTTTCAAATGCTGAACGATCTCCACGTAGTTTTCCTGAAATTGTTATTTGAACACCCATTGCTCCATTTTCCATGATTTGTTTTAATGTCCACATAGTAGCTCTTCTAAATGCTGTCCCACGTTCTAAATGTGATGCCATTCTATTACACATAACACTTGGAGATAATTCTGGCTTGTCAATTTCTACAACTGATATTTGAGGATTTTTCAATCCAAAATCCGTCGCAAGTTTATCTGTTAGGTCCCTAATTCCAGAACCTTTTCTTCCTATTACTATTCCGGGACGTGTTACATGAAGCGCCACTCTTGTTCCAATAGGTGTCTTTGAAATCTCCGCATGTGAAAATCCTGCATCTTTAATTGCGACTCTTAGAAAATCTTTTAGAAGCATCATATTGTAGTTGTCTTTAATTACGTTTTTTACAGCTGACATGTTATATTTCCTGTGCCACCAATTCTACATGTGTTAATACGTTATTTTTTGGGGTAGCTCTTCCCATTGCTCTTGGAATAAATCTTTTTACAATAGTTCCTTTGTGAACTGTGGCATTTATAATTTTTAATCTGTCTAAATCCATTCCCTTGTATTCTGCATTTGATTCCAAGTTATCTAATACTTTGATAAATTCTTTAACTGTTTTTTGAGGATAGCGCCCTGACATCATTCCAGGATCTGATCTATGTCCAACTTGATTATTGAATCTTCTAAATGCAATTGCTCTTTCTTTGTTGACTACTGCTTGCAAGTAATCTCGTGCTCTTTCAATTGAAAGTCCCTTTATTGCAACAGCGACTTCACGAGCATGTTTGTGTGAAATGTCTTTCTCTCTTAGTGAAGAGCGAACATGCTTTGTTGCATCAAAATTTTGAAATGCGTAATTGAATCTGCCCATAACAATCACTTTAGCGGTACATAGAGACTAGATCTTGATGCTCCTACGCCAGGCGCACCATGTTGGACTCTTTTGTTTGTAATCACATATTCTCCCAGATAATGACCAATCATTTCACTCTTTATTAGGACTGGAGTGAATTCCTTTCCTGAGAAAACATTTACTGTTACGCCTACCATATATGGTAAAATAATTAAATCTCTAGAATGAGTCTTTATTGGGTTCTTTGTCTTTCCTGCTTTAGCTGATTTTATCTCCTCAATCAACTTTCTCTTGTCATCTGTAATTCCACGTGTAAGTGATCGTCTTTGTCTGGAATTAAAAATCACAAATAGCTTTTCTAATGACATATTGTCCAACTCTTCTTTTGATAACCCACGATATAGAAATTCTTTAACCATCTTCTTTCTCCTTTGTTAGTAATGTTGAAGTTTTAGTATCCATATTATAGCATTCCTATCTTTGTAGCTAAATCTCTAGCCTTTTCTGTGGTTTCAAATTGAACAAATGCCTTTTTACCATAAATAGTTCTTGCTGTGTTTACATTAATGACTTTTTGATTGTATAGTGCACCTACTGCTTCAATTATTTGTGGTTTGCTAGCTGATCTATCTACTATGAAACAAATTTTACTTTCATTTTCAATCATCGCAAATGTTTTTTCAGTAATATATGGCTTCAAAATGATTCTGCTTGCTTGATCTACATTCATCGTGTTTTCACCATTAATTCAAGATGTGTGGATTTTATTTTAGCTATCTCCTCTATCGCTGCTTTTGAATACACTGTTAATCTAATTGGATCTGAACCCGGCGCCAAATCTAATACGCTCAGGTCTTTAACAGCTCTTACTTCCACCCCTGGTAATGCTCCGCATGCTTTACTCATATTGGATGAATCTTTTGTAACAAATAATACACTTTTACCCACCTTTTTGCTTCTTCCTCTAAGTGACGCCTTACCTGTACGCGGCTTTCTGTTCAATAACCTCTCGACATCTTTCATCAGTTTAAGATCTTTTAATATCTTGGAAATTTCACTTGCTTTTGAAACCGATTCAATATCATTTGATATTATGATTGGGAATGATTCAATCCCCTCTACCTTATGCCCTCTTGATTGTATCAAATCTTTTGAGGAGGTAGCAGCTATTGCAGAACATAATGCTAATTTATTTTCTTTTTTGTTTAATTTCTTGAAGATTACTCTATCGACAATTGGAGGATGAGCTTGTCTTCCACCTCTTACTGAGGCGACACCACCAGCTTGACCCTGTCTTCCTCCCCCACCGCCTTTCATTTTTGCAATACGTGCTGTATTTTGTCCAGTTGGTGGATCATTTGATCTTGCTACCACGTCCATACCTGCAGTAGGATGTCTTCCCTGACGTTGAAATTTATGAGAAGTAAGATTAGTGAATGCCTTGTGAATTAGTTCTGCTCTAAATGGAGTTGAAAACACTAGAGGTAATTCTACTTCACCATCTTTAATTCCTGTAATTGTAAACGATGTTGTTTTCATTAAACTACTACCTCTAAGATATTTGGTTTAGTGATTTTTATCGGTGCGTTTCTAATCTGACTCCTTAATTTGATTAACCTTCTATATGTTCCTGGAACTGAACCTTTTAAAATTATAAAATCTCCTTTTACTAAACCGAAATGTTTGTAGCCCCCCTCTGGATTTATTCTGATTTTGTTATTTTCTGTATTGCCCATCACCATGATTCGTTTATCGTACTCCGTCCTCTGATGAAATCCCATCTGTCCTGCTCTTGGAACTGAATACATGACACTAGCTGGAGAAATTGGACCCAATGAAGCAACCTCTCTCACTGTTTTTCTTGATTTGTGTTGTTTTTTCTTTACTCCGAATCTTTGTATAACTCCTTGCCAACCCTTGCCTTTTGTAATTGCTGCAACATCTATGGTTGCACCTGTTTCAAAAATTTGATCAATTCTGATTTCTTTTCCTAATAGCTCTTTGACATGCGCAAATTGTTTTTTAATATCTCCACCACTAACTAATGCTTCGAAAATATACGGTTTTTTCTGTTCTAATCCTGCAGCACGTGGCGATACTGCGACTATTGCAAAAATTTCTTTAACTCTACCGAGTATTTTTTCTGCATTTTCAACTGCACCCGCTTTATTTTTTAAATTGATTTCTTTTGAGATGTTTTTTGGAAACTCATCTGCATACACATCAAATTCCGCATGTAATCCGTAATGATCTTTTGAATAACCTCTAATTCCTAATATTGAAACTGGCGGAGTAACTAAAACTGTTCCGAGACTTACAAGTTGCTTTCCTGCGTTTGGAGTCTTATCACGATCATCTATGGTTACTACCTGTACACATCCTGCCTTGAACCCACAATGCGCTAAAATTTTTGGCACATCCGAATTATTTTTTGGCCATGTTCTTATTCTTGCCTCCATGCTTCTGGCACGTATCCTTGGATAGTATGCTGCGCTTCCTCTGCGCGGTTGAGCGTATTTTCTATGTCCCATAGATAAATCGAAATCGTCTTTAGCCGTCTAATAAACCATGTGAGACATGGTTAACCATCTAAAATTATTAGGTTAACGAACTATTTCTATTATATTATGGGTGTAGACTACTATTTACTAAATTCCAAATAATTACCCCCCCAATAATTATTCCAACAACCCCTAATCCAATTGCAAAAATTAAGAAACTTCTTTTTTCAGCCATGTTTCTGATCTCATGATGCACTGTATGCATTGATAATAGACAATGTTCCTAACAGTGCTTCTTCCAATCGCACGGTTTCAGTTGCTTGATTTGGAAAAAAATTTAATGTTTTTGCATTTTGAACATTTTTCATTTTGCCTCCAAGTATCTCATGAACTCCCTTTTGGGGCGATCCAAAAACTACCAACATTGGAACATCTGAATTCAAATATTTTGCTAATTGTTCCTTGGTAGCTGTTCTTCCTTTTCTTGATGTTATGATTATATTTCCTCTCCACTCAGTTAGCAATGAAAACAGGTTTGCTCTTTCTTTTACTGCGTACCCCCAATATGCTGGAGATTCATTTTTTTGGATTTCTTTAACTGAAAAATTAGGATACCCTGTTTTGAATTGAACAGTTACTCTTTTACCGGGATTTTCTTTTCCAAAAAAGGGAATCGGTTCATTAATTCCAATATCTACGAATTGTTTTCCTTTTATGCTTATTATGACTCCTTCTCTCACATCCCCTGTTTTTATTTTATTGGCATCTGCAGGTGCTACGTGACTGGGAATTTTTAATGGTTGTAAAACTCCTGCAAACTTTAATTCATTCATTTTTGGAAAAAGTCTCTTTCGTAAAAATTGAGGTGTTTCTAAATATTTGAATATAGTTATAAGTAAATCTATGTCTTCATTATATCTTCCTTCTTGATAAACATAAATTGTATCTATTTTAAATATTGCACAAGCTCGTGCAAGAACAGAAATTTTTCTGGTCTTGTCAATTTTTAATGATTCGTCAGATAACGCAGATTCTGGAATTGCGACAGATAGTTTCAAATTAAATTGATCTCATGGATAGTTATAGCACATTATTTCTTTTCGTGTGGATATTTTTCTTTAGCTGCTTTTGCATATTTTATTATTTGATCATCTGATACTAATTCAAACAAACCTGTTTTTGATTTAATCTGAGCCATTCTGATGTGACTTGTTCCTTCTTTATCCTCACTTGATAAATAAATTGCTGCGGATGCTAATGTTGACGCATCGTCAAGAGACAACTCATTCTTGTATGTTTTTTCTAGGAAATCAGTTACTTGTTCTGAGCCCGAACCAATTGCAATGGCCTCATATGAAATGTAAGTTCCACTTGGATCTGTCAGGTAAAGTTGTGGGTTATTATTTACTACTCCGCCTAAAATTAAAGCAACTCCAAAAGGTCTCACTCCAGCATATTGAGTAAATTGCTGACATTGATCAGCCAGATGTTTTGCAATTGTTTCAACTTCTACTGCTTCATCATAAATCATTTTATTACTCTGAGAAAAAAATCTGGCGTTGTCTACTTGGCTTCTGGCATCCGGAATATATCCTGCAGCAGCTACTCCTACATGATCATCAATTTGAAATATTTTTTGAGCGATATCTGATATTTGTAATTTTCTTGGTTTTTCTTCCACTGCAATTACAATTCCTTCTTTGGATTTTATTCCAACTGCTATAGTCCCCCTTCTTACCGTCTCTATGGCATACTCTACTTGGTAAAGCCTGCCATCTGGTGAAAATACTGTAATTGCTCTGTCATAACCTTGTTGTGCAGGAAGCATTTGATTTCTTTGCTTTGAAAGTTTAATTAAAGCGTTACTTAACCTGAATAAAATTTAATTGAAGACCTACATTATTAGGCTCAGGTGTGGGTCACGATATTTTCACAAAAATTTATTTCATTTTATTCTTCTATTCTACTAGATCAAATTTAACAATACTTTTTTCCAGTAAGAATTTTAATAAAAAATGATCGTCATTGTAATTCTAATGTGTTTGTTATTTATCTCTCTCTCGATTAATGCATATTCTGAAATTCAAGAAATACCTGATTGGATAAAACACGATGCAGGAAAACTGAAAATGCAAAATAAATTTAATGAATATTCTTTGATGCGTGTCCTTGAAAATCTATCAAAACAAGGTATAATAAAAAATACGGTGACTAATTACCTGATTTATCATATTCCGGAAAGAGGAGAAATCGTCCCTGTGCATCTTTTTGGTCAGATAAACGAGCATGGAAAAAGTGGATTGGTATCACTTGAAATATTCAAACCAGATGGCTCAAAAGAAATTCTACGTACTCCTTTATTGGAAACTGGCAGCTATTCAACTATTTTCTCAATTGACAATCAATCCAAAAAAGGTACGTACAAAGTTTTTGCGGAATTTGGAGGTAAAAAAACACTCTCAACATATTTTTATTTAACCAATAACAAAACTATGTCTCATAAAATTCCATCTTGGTTTGTAACAGTTTTTGAATGGTGGACAGAGTACAAAATAACTGATCAGGAGTTTATTTCATTAGTTCAGTATCTTGCAGATAACCGAATTCTTGATATTGTTACAAGCAATAATTCTGTTGGGGAATTCACTGTTTCTGTAAATGGGCAGCAAATGGTAAGACGTGGAACAACACATACTATTGTTACACATGTTACTTATGGTAACGTGCCAGTAGAAGGGGCAAGAGTAACATTGACTATAGAGGATTATGATGAAAATATCATTAAAGAATTTAACGGATTCAGTAATCAAAATGGGTATTTTACTTTTTCATGGGAGATCTCAAAAAAATTTGATAACATAAAAACACTTCTTGCATACATAAGTGTCACATACAATGATTCATCTACAACAAAATTGTTTAAATTCCAAGTATACTGCTTACCTGGTGAATCTAATTGTAGAGTTAGGGGAAATTAGAAAACATTTTGATTCTTTAGTTGTAATACTTTCCTAAAATAAATCCTAAATGTTAATTAAAGTCTTGTTCTAAATGTTTTTTTATGCGTTTTGAAATTCAATTCTATGGCCACGAGAATATACGAGCAAGTCATCAGAAGACAATCGAAATCACAAAAGACTCTCATCTGACTCCAAGTGGTGATTGTATAATCGGGGTTAACGCCTCATCAGGCTGTGCAGATTTACCCACTATGTTGAAAGAAAAATTAAAAGATTCCAATTCGAAAGTGATGTTTTCGATCAAAGTTGCTAATCATGAATTCAATGTTGAAGGCAAGGGAAATGAGAATTTAGTTCTCACTCATGTGGATGATATTGTAATTAGAAAAAGCGAATTTGTATGTCCAAGAACATTGGCTGTAAAATGCAATAGATCATCCGATTTAATCCCACGAGAGATGGTTTCACTACTCCAAAATCCAAAAACTCAAGGAACATTTACTATCATCGTTGATTAAAATTGTGACAGTTTTATATGAACGCGTTAAAGTTTTGATATGGGTCTTAAAACAAAAATTTTCATATTAATTCCTTTATCCATATTTGGCGCTATAATTTTTGGAATTGGAATTTACAATACATTGTGTAAAGATACGATCATGGCATTTCTTAATTGCTGATATGGCTAAACAGTCATTAATCTTCATTTATTTTCTGTTTTAGTTAAATCTGATTTATCATGACTCTCTTAATCTATTACTTTCTATGATCTTTGTGGAAAAATCTGTAATTGAATTGTCATTATCACAAGAGATATCAGATGTTGAACTTAAAAAACTAAAAGAATACTTTAATGAAATGCCAATTGCTGAAATTCTAATCGGTCTAAAATTTGCCAAAAATCGATGGGTTGCAAAAGATGCAGGTACTCTAAAAGTCGGAAGAAAAAGTATGATTCAAAAAGAAGTTCATTCTGTTACTGCTGAACAAGCTCAATGGAGATTAAAAAACTGGAAAATGATGATTGCTAATTATCGTCGTAGAGGATATAGTTATCACACAATATCTAGAATAAAAAAAATTCTTGTTAAAAAAAGCAA